>JAAENI010000242.1 GCA_024224595.1 Hyphomicrobiales bacterium | reverse complement strand
GTTAATTCTATTATTGGTCATGTTTAGAAAGGACCTATCCGAAATAGAATGCTCAAGATTGTCAGAAAACCAATCACAAACATGACAATCGATCCGATCATTGAAGCGGAAATTGGAAACCGGTGTCCTGAAACTGCTGAAAGCTTGCGGCTATATACGATATGCTGCCAGGTGGAAATGAATAACATGACGGCTCCAAGAAAGATCATTGCCAAACCAAGATTGCGCGGCCCGAAACTGGGTAAACTCTCGAAACCTGATTGTTTGCGCATATATTCAAAGAATTTGTACAGCGTAAATCCAAAGCCTATTAACGACACTGACGTTCGCATGACTGCCATCAATGTACGATCTGCCGCCATGATTGAGCGCTCAAGCGCCAAATTCGTTCGCGAATCGGCCATCTCGGTGCGATCTTGGGCCAATTCATTACTTGAACGCTGAGGCATATTTTGCTGTTCGGTGATCGCTTTGTCCTCCAATATGTTCAATTATTAAGTACTGTTATCTGTGTTAGCCGTTTCATCCTCGCGCATTTCTGCGGTGAGAAAATAATTCAGGAAGGTCCTAATGGCTGCAATAGCGGCAAGTTTGCCTATTTGTTCCCACGAGGGGGCCATCGCTGTAGCCAGAACATCTGCGGCCAATTGGAGTTCCAGTGCCAGAACGAGGCATTTTGCGAGTTTTGAACGGGTAATTTGCAACCAGTCAGGCTTTGAAAATGCTGTTATCAGAGTCCACAAGGCAACTATACCACCGATAGTGACAGCCAATATACTTGCGGTCTCGAACGCAAGCTTTATCAGCGATGCCAACTCGCTTATCAGTTTTTCCATATGCTCCATCGTCCATCATTCCCCAGATCGTCCAGCCAGTGATGTTATCGTGCGATGCCAAAGCAAACACTGACATATCTTGATATCAGTCAAAAGTTCTTCTTCTACTGGTTGAGAATTAACCCGGGCACATGAACACACTATCATGTGCCTGGATTGCCTATTGTTTACGTTTCAAGTTCAAATTCACCAGGCCTCCATTTACCATCAAACCAGTCATCAAGAGGGCCATATAACCGTAACAACACAAACCAACCTTTTCCGGGAACAGTCTC
>JAAENI010000241.1 GCA_024224595.1 Hyphomicrobiales bacterium | reverse complement strand
GCAGAGTTTGGTGTGCATTATGTGATGCATTCAATCACCAAATATATTGGGGGTCATGGTGATGCAGTTGGTGGTGCGATATGTGGCTCGAGCGTGAATATCGCCGCTCTTAACCTTGAGGCGGGCATACATCATGGTGGTGTGATATCACCGTTTAATGCCTGGTTGATATCGCGCGGTGCGGCGACTTTACCTTTGCGCATGCGCGCTCATCAAGCCGGAGCTATGGAGGTGGCCAAATGGCTGCAAGACCATCCGAAGGTGACAAAAGTCATTTATCCCGGTTTGAAAAGCCATCCGCAGCATGAACTGGCTGTTCGTCAAATGAACAACTTCTCCGGCATGATTGCTTTCCAGGTCGCAAATGAGGGGCAGGGTGAAGAATTAGCAAATCGGATGGCTAAAAAACTGGAAATTATCCATTATGCAGTTTCCTTGGGTCATCATCGCAGCCTGATTTTCTGGATGCCAACGAATGGAATGATGGAAAACTCGTTTCGCTTGCAAGGCAAGCAGTTGGAAAGTTATCGCAATTATGCCGGAGATGGCATATTCCGATTGTCTGTGGGGCTGGAAGATGCCGTTGATTTGATCCGCGATCTTGATGCTGTTCTGGGATGAGATCGGACTGCTGCGAACATAATATTCATGCCTGATAGATATTATTTAGAAATGCGCTGATGCAGACATAGCAAGTGCGTTATCACTCCCCCTGGCCCAAAGTGTGATTGTGTCTCCATCGCAATGGCCTTCAATTCGGAAAGCCTGCAGTCCTGAAATCGGAGACTGAGCTCGAAACTCAAAGTATTTTGGATTCCGGCCCATCTGCACGCTGGCGAGGTCAACCAACAAGGTTGCCGTTAGCGGCCCGTGAAATACCAGTCCGTCATAGGCTTCGACATCACGGGCGTAATCGACATCGTAGTGGATGCGATGGCCATTGAACGTTAGGGCTGAATAGCGAAACAGCATCACTTGGGTGGGCGTGATTATTCGCGAAAACTTGGGATTGCCGGGGGCAGTGGCTGGTTCCGGGATTGGTGTATCGGGCTTGGGATCTTCGCGGTAGACTATGTCCTGTTCTTCGTTCAGGACCAATTTCTCATCCTGATATACGGCGTGTTCGACGGTAACAAAGCAAAGATTGCCGGAGCGCCCTTTTTTTTCTACAACATTCCGGATAGTCGAGCGCTTCAAAACATCCTTTCCAATGATCAGGGGTGCGTGAAATTCAATTCTTCCACCTGCCCACATCCGTCGTGGTAAAGGTACTGGTGGCAGGAAGCCGCCCTTTCTGGGATGTGCATCGCGACCCAATTCGCTAGCTGGTTTTGCTTCCAGGAAATAAAGCCAGTGCCAAAGTGGTGGCAGCACATCCCCATTTTGCAGGGAAGGTTGGTAATCCAATGTGGCCTGCATAAACTGTGCCGGTTGGGAACGCAGCAGATCTGGCGTCTGCACCTCGTGACCAATCCAGTTCTGTAAAGTTACGGCTTTGGTGGGCATATTGGAAATTCCACGCCAATCGTTTTAGTGTCACTATGATTATTAGCAGTCGTTTCACGCGAATTGCAAATTTGCCAATACAACAGATTTCGACCTGGGGAACAGCTGGCCAATCAAAGCAATGCTCGGAATTGAGTAATCCGTTTTGTTTTTCTGCGGGTAAATTCACCGACGAATTTGGTGCTGTTTAAAGTTAGTTATTGCCCTTGCTTCGCCTGAACTATGCTCATAAGGTACCCTCTTCGATGGTTTGAGCCATCAGATTTTGTATCCAATATCGTACCCAATTGGATGCCGTGATGCATAATGAATTTGTGGGTAAAAATTCTAGTGGGAGAATATTATCATGAAAAAACTATTATTTGCGCTGGCATTGACCAGCGCTATGACCTTTGGATCTGTGATTCCTGCACTGGCAGCAACACCGGGTGACACCTTTGTAATCGCGAGAAATACTGCGGATATTATTAATCTGGATCCGGCTGAAGTATTTGAGTTTTCAGGTGCTGAAGTTATTACCAATCTTTATGATCGGGTCATGACATTTGAGCCGGACAATCTGACCAAACTGGTTGGTGGTACGACTGAAAGTTATTCCTTCAGTGATGATGGCAAGACCATTACGCTTAAAATGCGCCAGGGTATCGTGTTTCACTCAGGCAATGCGATGAGCGCTGATGATGTGGTATTTTCGCTTCGTCGCGTGGTGAAATTGAAAAAGACACCTTCTTTTATCATCACTCAGTTCGGCTGGACAGCTGAAAATGTGGATGAGATGGTTCAGGCTGTGGACGCCAGTACGGTCAAATTGACCATTGCCGCTGATCTTTCCCCAGGTCTGGTTTTAAACGCTCTTTCAGCCGGTGTTGGCTCTGTGGTTGATAAAAAACTGGTGTTGAGCCATGAGAAAGATGGCGACATGGGCTATGAATGGCTGAAAACCCATTCCGCGGGTTCAGGTCCCTATATGCTCAAAACCTGGAAAGCCGGTGAACTGATCATACTAGAGGCCCATGACAAGGACCGTCATGGCAAACCGGCGATGAAACGGGTAATTTTGCGCCATGTGGCAGAAGCTTCCGCCCAGCGATTGTTGCTTGAAAAAGGTGATGTTGATGTCGCTGAAGATTTGACTGCGGACCAGCTAAAAGGTCTGGAAGGTAAGGACGGTGTTAAAATCGACACCTTCCCGCAATCCACTTTGATGTATCTGGCGTTCAATCAGAAACATGAAGCGTTGTCCAAGCCGAAGGTGCAGGAAGCGTTACGTTACGCTGTTGATTACAAAGGACTGGTCGGTTCTGTTCTTGATGGCAGCTATAAAATTCACCAGGCGTTCTGGCCATCAGGCATGTGGGCATCATATGATGAAACTCCTTATTCACGTGATATGGCCAAAGCCAAGGCATTGCTTGCGGAAGCGGGACATGCTGACGGTTTCAAGATCACCATTGATACGCTGAATAAATCACCGTTCAAGGAAGTCGCCCAATCTGTTCAGGCTTCTCTTAAGGAACTTGGGATTGAAGGTGAAATCATCTTGTCCGATGGTGCAACACTGTGGCCTAAATATCGCGCACGTAAACATCAACTGATTATTGCACGCTGGGGTCCGGATTATTCTGATCCTCATTCCAATGCCGATGCTTTTGCCCATAACCCGGATAACCGCGATGAAGCCAAACTGACCGGCAAACTTTCCTGGCGTAACGCATGGGCGGATACGGGTGCAACTGCTGATGCGGAAGCGGCCGCCAAAGAAACCGATCTGGAAACGCGTGCTGAGATGTATCGCGCATTGCAGAAGAAAATGCAGTCAAACTCTTCTTACGCGATCATGTTCCAGTTGGTCGGCAAGATCGGCAGACGTGATAATGTGAAAAACTACATTCGTGGTGCAACCTTTGATCAGGTTTATTTCAGAACAGTGACGAAATAATCTGAACAGTACCAAAAAGTGTCGAGTTTAGAGACAACAACCAATGGAATTGGGGCGGGAAAATTCTCGCCCTTTCCTTCATATTTAAATAAAATTCTTCAGATTATTTTTGCGCTGGCAATGACATTTGTCGGGCTGATGGCAGTCACGTTTGTTATCGGCAGGGTGCTGCCGACTGATCCGGCGATGGCAATTGTCGGCAATCGAGCTTCAGAAGAAGTCTATCAGGCGATGCGACTTCAACTGGGATTAGATAAACCAATTCTGGTTCAGTTCTGGATATTTTTTACTAGCGCACTACAGGGTGACTTTGGTCAGTCAATCATGACTTCGCGGCCGGTTGTCGATGACATTAAGCGGTTTTTCCCTGCGACCCTGGAATTAGCTACGCTTTCAACCCTGATTGGCATTTTGCTGGGTGTGCCATTTGGCGTGTTGGCTGCGGTTCATAAGGGTAAACTGATAGACCATTTTGTGCGCGTGTTCGGGCTGATTGGTTATTCAGTACCGATCTTCTGGCTGGGGATGGTGTCGCTGTTGGTATTTTATGCGTGGCTGGACTTATTGCCGGGGCCGGGTCGATACGATTTTTATTTCGAAGGCATTGTGGAACCGGTCACGGGGGTCGTGCTGATTGATTCTGCCATGGCTGGCGAGTGGGATATGTTTAAAAATGCGCTAGGCCATATCGTATTGCCCGCTTCGATGCTGGCTTTCTATTCCCTTGCCTATATATCTCGCATGACGCGCAGCTTTATGCTGGATCAGCTTAATCAGGAATATGTCCTGACCGCTCGTGTCAAAGGCCTGCCGGAACGAACGGTTGTGTGGAACCATGCGTTTCGAAATGTGCTGGTTCAACTGATAACGGTTATCGGTCTGTCCTATGCCAATTTGCTGGAAGGTTCGGTACTGACCGAAACGGTATTTGCCTGGCCGGGTATCGGCCTATATATCACAAACTCTCTGTTTAATGCGGACATGAACGCGGTTATTGGTGGCACAGTTGTCATTGGTGTGTGTTTTGTCGCTATCAATATGATCTCTGATATTTTGTATCGGCTGGTCGATCCCAGGGCACGTTAGATGACAACGCAGGAACCTAAACAAGCAACTGGCGTGCAAGAATGGCTGTTGTCTGATTCTCCGACCAATGCTTTGCAGGCGCGAGCCCAGCGTTTTTATATCAGCTGGCTGACTTTTCGTGTCAATCCTGTCGCGATGATGGGCCTGATGATTGTCGGTTTTCTGGTATTGATTGCCATATTCGCACCGTGGTTGACGGGAGGAGAGGGGATTGAGCAAAATCTCTCCAATCGCCTGAAGGCACCAGATGGCGAACATTGGTTTGGTACGGATGAATTGGGCAGGGACATCTATGATCGCATTATCTGGGGGTCGCGGGTCACGCTGTATATCGTATTTCTGGTTTCAATAATTGTCATGCCAATTGGTTTGTTGATCGGGACAATTGCCGGCTATATGGGCGGATGGGTCGACACTGTACTGATGAGAATCACGGATATATTTCTTGCCTTTCCACGTCTCATTCTGGCGCTTGCATTTGTGTCAGCTCTGGGACCGGGCCTTGAGAATGCAATTATTGCGATAGCTGTGACAACCTGGTCTCCTTATGCGCGTCTTGCGCGGGCTGAGGCGTTGACCGTGCGAAATTCAGAATACATTCTTGCCGCTGAAATCCAGGGTGCTTCAACTTTGCGAATTGTAGTTGGTCACGTAGTGCCGATGTGTTTACCGTCAATTATTGTTCGACTGACATTGGATATGGCCGGTATTATCCTGACCGCTGCCGGCCTCGGGTTTTTGGGTCTGGGTGCTCAGCCACCTTTACCCGAATGGGGTGTAATGATTGCTACCGGGAGAGATTTTCTGCTTGATCAATGGTGGATTTCGACCATTCCTGGTTTTGCAATACTGATTGCTTCCATGGGTTTTAATTTGTTGGGCGATGGATTGCGTGATGTGCTTGACCCGCGTGCGGGAAATGATGGATGAATAAAGCAACCCCAAAAGCCGGCACAATTTCCAGGCCATTGATTGAAGTTGAAAACCTGTCCGTCAACTTCCACACTCCAAAGGGGATTGTTGAAGCGGTTCGTGGCGTCAGTTTCAATCTTGGCAAAGAGCGACTGGGTATTGTCGGTGAATCGGGCTCTGGTAAATCCCAGACCGGAAGGGCGTTGTTGCGCCTGACTTCGGGAAACGGATCTATCAGTGCAGACAAGATGCAATTCGATGGAATTGACCTGCTGAACGCCAACAAGAAAACACTGTGTGATATACGTGGTAATCGCATATCGATGATTATGCAGGATCCAAAATATTCACTTAATCCAGTGATGACGGTGGGTGCGCAGGTGGCTGAGGCCTATCGTATTCATGCCAGGGCATCGGCGATGGAAGCACGTCAAAAGGCAATGAAAATACTTGAAGATGTTCGCATACGCGAGCCGGAGAAGGTCTATCAGTTGTATCCCCATCAGGTATCAGGAGGCATGGGGCAGCGTATCATGATCGCGATGATGTTGATACCCAATCCACAGGTGCTGATTGCTGATGAACCTACTTCAGCGCTGGATGTAACGGTGCAAATGCAAGTGCTGGCATTGCTCGATGACATGGTTCGCGTGCGTGGTATGGGTTTGATTCTTATTTCTCATGATCTCAATCTGGTTTCGTCATTCTGTGACGAGGTGCTGATTATGTATGGCGGGCAGATTATGGAACGTTTGGCAGCCAGGGACCTGCATAAGGCGCAGCATCCCTATACCAGAGGTTTGCTGGATTGCCTGCCGAAACTCAGCGGCAATGCGACGATCTTGCCAATTCTCAAGCGTGATCCGGCATGGCTTGAGAAAGTGGGCCAGATTTGATGAACAAAACCATGATTACCATCAACAATCTGAATGTACTGTTTGGACAGGGAAATAATGCAATCCATGCGGTGCGTGATGCTTCCTTTACGCTGGGAGAAGGAGAGAGTTACGGCATCGTTGGTGAATCGGGTTCAGGTAAATCAACTATTCTTCGTGCGCTGGTTGGGCTGGTTGATAACTGGAGTGGAGAAATGATCGTTGGTGACCAAAAGCTCACCAGTAAACGCGATAAATCCGGCCGCAAACTGATGCAAATGGTATTTCAAGACCCTTACGGGTCGCTCCATCCGCGTCGCACTGTTAATGATACATTAGCTGAACCACTGATTATACACCACTTTAGCGACATTGATGAGCGCATTTTGAATGCGCTGGAGGAGGTTGGGCTGGGGCGGGAATTTCGTTTTCGGTTTCCCCATCAATTATCGGGTGGTCAACGTCAACGCATCGCCATTGCCCGGGCGCTGATCCTTGAACCGCGTGTGGTTTTACTTGACGAACCGACTTCAGCACTTGATGTGTCTGTGCAGGCAGAAATCCTGAACCTTCTTGTTCGTCTTCGTGCAGACCATGGTCTGACCTATCTGATGGTCAGTCACGATCTGGCTGTTGTCGGTCATCTGTGCAAACGCATTGCGGTGATGAATCGTGGCGTAATCATTGAAGAAATGTCCGATGAGCAATTGCGCACCGGCGAGATGAATGAAGATTATACCCGGCAATTATGGGTGGCGAGTAAAGGCTATGATCTGGAAGCGCTGGATAAATTTATCGATTTTGAATAGATTATTTCTGTCCGGCTTCGCTCCATAACATAACGATCAAAGAACCCAGACCATATAACGCTGATATGGAATATCTGCCGGGCTGTACTTGGATATCCGATAAACGTGCCGAAAATCAGAGCGCTGGAGTTCATGTCGCAACAGGTTTTCCACAACTAAATAGCAACAAAACCAGTATTTACCGTTAAAACATTGCAACTGCCACAATTGATACCAAAGTAATCAACTGGGGGCAGTATCCCTGTAATAAAATCAAGAAAAAGGCGACGAAGTTATTATGGCTAAATTTGTAAGACCTTACGGTCAAAACAATACTGGTGCGGGTTCAAAAAAATCAAATATCATTCCAAGAACAAGCGTAAATGGTGCGGAAGTCGAGCCGGTTGCGTTTGAGACATTCAATTCCAGCTACCCATTAATACTCATTGCCCAGTGGATATCCGTAATCGACAAGATTATCAACAAACCAAATCAGGATGATGTTGATACCGATAATGCCAATATTACCAAGCGTAAAAATGACCCGTTCAGTAATGACTTGAAGCGAAAACTTCAAATCGAAACCCGGTTGAAAATCGGCGCGGCGTGCTGGAAGTTGTTGAAAGAAAAATTACCAAAAGACAAACTGGCCGAATATGAGAGCCGATGGCAATGGAAGCTGAATCCTGCGGGAAGTGATTTTACCAAATTCAATAATGGAAAGCATAAAGAACTGAAAATTGTTGGGCATTGGTATTACACATACCTTGGCAAGTTGGATATTGCAGACATTGATGCGGATGTGCTGGCGGATGACATTGAAGCGCATTTAGATAGCGACGAGCGGCGCAAGAATGGCGGGTTCCGGGCGTTCCATAAAAAACTGGCTGATGGAAGTTATGAAAAAATCAACAAAGGCCTGATTAAATCACGCGCCGGTTCCATCGCCAACAATACTCTGAAAATGCGCATGGAAGACAAGCTCACAAATGAGAAGCTCGCCGCCATGGCGCAAACGACAGCGCAATTGGCCTGGTCTGATGATGATAAGAAGAAATTTTCCACCAAGCCGGAATTGGCGAGTACGATTTATAATAAAAATAAGGAACTGGAAGACAATAACCGCAGGATCGGTTCACGCGAGGCGGCTGCCATGATCTTTGCCCATTACGGCACCCAATTTGGTTCTGGCGGCATGGTTCCCAAGCGCCGGGAAATCGAAGAAAATGGACAAAAGGGGTTGCTGAACCTGTATGACGCAGTACGTGGTTATTACAAAAATTTTCTTGAAAATACCGCAAAAGGCAGGGGCACGAACAGCAAATTATCAAATATATTACCCAAAGATGACGCAGCGCTTTTTTGCCTGCTGAAAAAAAGGCACGACAATTCCCTGACCAACGATCTGGTGAGATTGGGGCGGGTTATTCATTATGAGAGCTCGCCTGACGATAGTAATGGGGTCTCTTTGG
>JAAENI010000240.1 GCA_024224595.1 Hyphomicrobiales bacterium | reverse complement strand
TCACACTGGCTCGTGAATTAAACAAACACCAAATCAAAATTAGCATCCTGGAAAGTGGCAGTTTTGACTATGATGACCGTACACAGTCTTTGTATCATGGAAAAAATATCGGCATTTCCAGTTTTGATATACACGTCAACCGACTCCGCTATTTTGGTGGCACCACCAACCATTGGGCTGGGCATTGTCGGCCTCTGGATGACATAGATTTCCAACAGCGAGATTGGGTAGCAAATAGTGGTTGGCCGATCAAACGACGTGACCTGAACAAGTACTATCAGCGTGCCCAGCCCATCGTCGACCTGGGCCATTACCAGTACGAGGATTTGTCATATTTCACCGAGAAACTGGATATGCCTGCGCTAAAACTAGATAGCAATCGGCTCAAGACTGCAGTTTATAACCAAAGCCCACCTACACGACTTGGACAAAAATACCGTAGCGAACTGGAAAAATCTGAAAACATCACTGTCTATTTGAATGCCAATTTGCAGCAATTAGAAAAATCAGACAGTAATAACCACATTCACCTGGCAAAAATAGCCTGTATTGATGGGCCACGGTTTGAAGTACAGGCCAAAATATTTATTCTGGCGACAGGCGGAATGGAAAATGCTCGATTGCTACTGTTGTCTCAAGCTGCAAGTTCCACTGGCCTAGGGATCAATCATGAATTAGTCGGTAAATACTTCATGGATCACATCCTGCTCCGACCTGGTGCGGATATTTCTTTTAGCCAACAACAGCTTGACCTGAGAATCTACCACTCCTTACATAAAATTGCGGTTGGTCAAATGTTTGGCGTAATGGCGGCAAGCAAGGCAGTCATGCAAAAAGAAAAGCTCAGAAATTTTCGTATCCATCTGGTGCGAGCCCGGCCTCGATTTGAACGTCCTATTGCAAGGATTGCTTCTACCCTAGACGATCCTAATAATACGCATCATGACACTGAACAGGCTGATTTCGGTTCCATAGCCTTGCATCTAGTACTGGAACCAACACCAAACCATTCATCGCAACTCAGTCTCGACCCATCATCGCCAGACCTGTTTGGACAGGCTCAACTATTGGTGGACTGGCAGATAGAAAAAGATGATCTACGCAATGCACACCGGGCGCTGCAATTAGCAGCACTGGAATTCGGGCGTCTGGGGCTGGGCCGGGCTTGGGGAGCCATATTCAGAGACAGTCATCAATGGCCAAAAAACCTTGAAGCAGGCCGGCATCATTGTGGCACCACCCGCATGTCAGAATTAGCCCAGGCAGGCGTGGTTGACAACCAGTGTTTATGCCATGGCCTAAGCAATTTGTATGTTGCGGGCAGCTCAGTGTTCCCGACCATCGGTTA
>JAAENI010000239.1 GCA_024224595.1 Hyphomicrobiales bacterium | reverse complement strand
TGGTGGCAATTTTTGCTCTGGCGGCGATGTTCATGATATCATCGCGCCGCTTACTAAAATGGATATGAAGCACTTATTGACATTCACACGTATGACCGGTGACCTTGTCAAAGCGATGATCAACTGTTCAAAGCCCGTGATTAGTGCAATCGATGGCATTTGTGTTGGTGCCGGCGCAATAATAGCAATGGCTTCAGATATCCGGTATGCCACGCCACAGGCAAAGACAGCTTTCCTGTTTACCCGTGTTGGTCTTGCCGGTTGTGACATGGGTGCCTGTGCAATCCTGCCTCGAATAATTGGTCAGGGAAGAGCCGCAGACCTGCTTTATTCCGGCCGCGTAATGAAGTGCAAAGAAGGGCATTCCTGGGGATTTTATAACCGGATTTTCGAACCTGAGGCGCTTGAGGAGGAAGCAATCAAGTTTGCCCAAGATCTGGCAAATGGCCCAAGTTTTGCCCATGGAATTACCAAAACTCAACTTAATCACGAATGGTCCATGGGTTTGGAACAGGCAATTGAAGCTGAAGCACAGGCTCAGGCGATTTGTATGCAAACAGAGGATTTCAAACGCGCTTATCGGGCATTTGCAGCAAAAGAAATACCTGAATTTGAGGGCAACTAATGGCAGATCACAGTTTTCTTCATTGGCCATTTTTTGAAGACCGGCACCGGGACCTTCATGACAATCTGGAGCAATGGTGTGAGAATAATCTGCCGGTCGATCACAGCGATGTGGATAATACCTGCATTCAACTGGTCGACAAATTGGGAAAAGATGGCTGGCTGCTACATAGTGCCGTCGATCCTGACAATCCAACAACACTTGATGTTCGCAGTCTGTGTCTGATACGAGAGACCCTGGCGCGCCATGATGGACTGTCAGACTTTGCCTTCGCCATGCAGGGCCTTGGCACCGGGGCGCTGTCCTTATTCGGTTCGCACGAACAGCGCCAATGGCTCAAGAAAACGCGTACCGGTGCCGCGTTATCGGCTTTCGCCCTGAGTGAACCCAGTTCCGGCTCTGATGTCGCAAATATTGAAACGGTAGCTGAACTGAATTCAGATGGCTTTGTAATCAATGGCGAAAAAACCTGGATATCGAATGGTGGTATCGCCGATATCTATGTTGTTTTTGCAAGGACTGGTGAGGGACCGGGCGCGAAAGGTTTATCAGCATTTCTGGTACCTGCAACTACACCAGGGTTTGAAATCGCTGAACGTCTTGAAACCATCGCTCCCCACCCACTGGCCCGCATCAAATTTAGTAATATGCAGGTACACCAATCTTCACTGATCGGCCAGTGTGGTCAGGGGTTTTCAATTGCCATGGCAGTACTGGATATATTCAGGTCAAGTGTGGGAGCAGCTGCCCTGGGTTTTGCCAGACGGGCGTTGGATGAGACACTCAAGCGGGCCAATGAACGCCAATTGTTTGGTGGGCCTTTATCTGATCTGCAGATGGTTCAGGGGCATATAGCTGATATGGCTATGGGTATTGATGCAGCCGCGCTGCTGATCTATCGTGCTGCATGGACAAAGGACGTTGGTGCCAAACGCATCACGCGTGAAGCAGCGATGGCAAAATTATACGCCACCGATAAGGCGCAAGAAGTCATCGATAACGCAGTACAGATACATGGTGGCGATGGTGTGCGAAGTGGTCATATTATCGAAAGCCTGTATCGCGAAATCAGAGCTTTGCGCATTTATGAAGGTGCTTCAGATGTTCAAAAAATAATCATCGCTCGTCAAACCTTAGCCGGAGGATAGTAATGCTGGGACCATCCGCTCACACTGACACATTTGCCCGTGATAACCTGCCGCCGTCCAATCAATGGCCTGAGTTGTTACTCGATAAATTCAATTATCCGGATTACCTGAATGTTGGTTATGAATTAACCGACGCCATGGTTGAGAAAGGTTTTGGTGATCATACCGCGTTGATTGGAAATGGCCGCAGGCGCACGTATAAAGAATTAACCGACTGGACCAATCGACTAGCCAACGTTTTGGTGAACGACCTAAGTATTAAACCCGGAAACCGTATTCTCATCCGTTCAGCTAATAATCCGGCCATGGTCGCTTGTTGGCTTGCCGCAACAAAAGCAGGCGCTGTGGTGGTTAATACCATGCCCATGTTGCGAAAAGCTGAATTGGATAAAATCGTTAACAAGGCAGAGATCAAACTTGCCTTGTGTGACACACGAATGATGGATGAAGTCATTTTTTGTGCGAAGGAAAGCAAATTCCTTGAACATGTTATCGGCTTTGATGGAACTGCAAATCATGATGCTGAACTTGACCGCGCAGCCCTCAATAAATCGGTGCGTTACTCTTCTGTTAAAACCGGTCGCGACGACGTGGCATTACTTGGTTTCACTTCCGGAACGACCGGTGAACCAAAAGGGACGATGCACTTCCATCGCGATTTACTGATCATAGCCGATGGTTATGCAAAAGAAGTGTTAAAAGTGTCGTGTGAGGACATATTCGTTGGCTCTCCACCGCTTGCATTTACATTTGGCCTGGGTGGTCTGGCAATCTTTCCACTGCGCTTTGGTGCAGCGGCAACATTGCTGGAAAATGCCACACCGCCTAACATGATCGATATCATAGAAACCTATAAAGCGACAATCAGTTTCACAGCGCCGACTGCCTATCGCGCAATGATGGCAGCGATGGACGAAGGTGCGGATCTGTCTTCGTTGCGTATTGCAGTCTCTGCCGGTGAAACACTGCCCGCACCGGTTTTTGAGGAATGGACAAAAAAAACAGGAACACCAATACTTGATGGAATTGGTGCTACAGAACTACTACATATCTTCATTTCAAATCGCCTTGATGATGCCAGGCCCGCTTCGACCGGCCTCCCGGTCAGTGGATATGAAGCACGCATAATCGATGAAGATGGCATCGAAAAACCTCGTGGTGAAGTTGGCTTTCTGGCGGTGCGAGGCCCAACCGGGTGTAGATATCTGAATGATGAGCGCCAAAGTAATTATGTGAAGGATGGCTGGAATTTGACGGGAGATGCCTTTTCCCAGGGTGAGGATGGTACCTTCCATTTTGCGGCGCGTACTGATGATATGATAATTTCATCGGGGTATAATATTGCTGGTCCTGAAATTGAGGCCATACTGCTGTCCCATGAAAAGGTGGCTGAATGTGGCGTTATTGGAGCACCTGATGAAATACGCGGACACATTGTAGAAGCGCATATTGTCATCAAGCAGGGGGTTGAACCAACAGAAAGTCTTGTTGTTGAATTACAGGATTTTGTGAAGGCAAATATCGCTCCCTATAAATATCCACGCTCCATCAAATTCATCGAAGAATTACCCAAAACCCAAACAGGGAAAGTGCAACGCTACAGATTGCGAAAAACCAATTCTGATCAATGACAGAAAGTGTGATGTCCAAATGAGTATTAGGAAACCCTATGATCCGGCTAATGAAGGTGCCCAGATGGAATTCGACGGCCGCATGGCCTATCTGGATTATCTGAAGCTCGATTCCATCCTTGAGGCCCAGTCCCCGTTGTCTGATACCCATGATGAAATGTTGTTTATCATACAACATCAGACATCCGAATTATGGATCAAACTTGCCATTCATGAGTTGCAGGCTGCCCGCCAGGCCATACGTGAGGATAATCTGGCACCGGCATTTAAAATGTTATCGCGGGTTGCAAGAATTTTTGAACAGTTAAACAGCGCATGGGATGTACTTCGAACGATGACGCCAAGTGAATATACCGAATTTCGCGAGGTGTTGGGGCAGTCATCCGGATTTCAATCCTGGCAATATCGACTGGTGGAATATCTGCTTGGAAACCGAAACCAGGCAATGTTGCGACCCCATGCTCACCGACCAAAAATAATGAAGATGCTGGAGGCCGAGATGCAAATCCCGAGCATATATGACGAAGCATTACGACTGCTTGATCGCAATGGAGTGAAAGTGCCGCAAGCAATGCTGGATCGCGACGTGTCAAAGACACATTCTCCTGATCAAGACGTTGCGGATGCCTGGAAAACAATTTATCAGTCGCCGCAACAATTCTGGCCGCTTTATGAACTGGCCGAAAAACTGGTGGATTTTGAAGATTATTTCCGGCGTTGGCGATTTAATCACGTGACAACTGTAGAACGTATCATAGGCTCAAAACGGGGCACAGGTGGCACAAATGGTGTCAGTTACTTGCGCAAAATGCTTGATGTGGAACTGTTTCCCGAACTTTGGAGCGTGAGAACAGATCTATAGGCCGTAAATTTTATAAAATATTTAGTTACAATTCAAAATACTGGTTTGGGCATGGGGTGTTGAGGGAGTATTGAGTATGATCAAAAGCCATAATCCGGAAGGCTGGAAGCGGCCCAAAGGTTATTCTAATGTTATTTCAGCAACAGGCGTCATGGTATTTGTGGCTGGTCAGATTGGCTGGAATGCCAATGAGGAATTTGAATCTGATGATTTTGCTGATCAGACCCGTCAGGCATTGTCGAATATCAAGGCCTGTCTTGAAACGGCGGGAGCGGAACCATCACATATTGTGCGAATGACCTGGTATGTCATAGACAAACAGGAATATGTCACCAACCAGGATAAAGTTGGGGTTGCCTACCGCGATGTACTCGGAAAGAATTTTTCATGCATGAGTCTGGTGCAAGTTGCCGGGCTGGTTGAACCTCGTGCAAGACTGGAAATCGAAGTAACCGCGGTGATACCGGGTTAATATGATATAATTTCATTCAACTAAATGACGTTTACGATTCTTATGAAAATCAAATCAATTGAAACATTCAGCACAGAATTTGTCGGCTTTGTCCGGGTGACCGTTGATAGCGGTGAGCAGGGCTGGGGTCAGGTTTCCACTTACAACTCTGATATTTCGTCACTGATTTTACACCGACAGGTGGCACCCTGGGCACTTGGCATGGATGCGAGCGACCTTGATAATCTGGCTGACACGATTACTGAGAAAGAACATAAATTCCCCGGCTCTTATTTGCGCAGAGCGATTGGAGGCGTAGATACCGCTCTGTGGGACCTGCATGCAAAGATTGCTGGCAAAAGCGTTTGCGAATTAATTGGCGGCACCCCAGGGCCGTTGCGCGCTTATGCTTCTTCTATGAAACGGGATATTACGCCTACAGATGAAGCAGAACGCCTTTCTCGTCTTGCCAACGAATTCGGTTTTGATGCATTTAAGGTAAGAGTTGGCGCTGAGGTGGGGCGGGGCAAGGATGAATGGCCAGGCCGTACGGAAGAAATTATCCCGCTAATGCGCAAAGCATTGGGTGAGAAGGTTACAATCCTAGCCGATGCCAATAGCTGTTATTCTCCCAGCCAGGCAATCGAAGTTGGCAAACGGCTGGAAGATCATGACTATGGTCATTTTGAAGAGCCCTGTCCTTATTGGGAACTTGAACAAACCAGGCAGGTGGCTGACGCACTGGAGATTGATGTCAGTGGTGGCGAGCAGGATTGTGACATTCCCACCTGGCACCATATGATCAACATGGGTGCTGTTGATATTATTCAACCCGATATCTGCTATCTGGGAGGTCTGACGCGTACTTTGCGGATCGCCAGACTGGGAGAGGAGGCCGGGCTGCCCTGCACACCCCATTGCGCCAATTTGTCAATGGTAACCTTGTTCACTATGCATTTATTGCACGCCATTCCAAATGCTGGCAAATATCTGGAATTCTCAATAGAAGGACAAGATTATTACCCTTGGCAGGACGGGTTATTTGTCCGTTCACCCTATGACATCGTCGATGGAAAAGCTTTAATACCTGATCAGCCAGGCTGGGGAGTGGATATCAATCCAGCCTGGCTCGAAAAAGCAGAATATCGCATCAGTTCACTCGATTAGAAAAACATTCAAAAACAATTGGTCTTCAGGTATTTCTTCCGTGAATTTCATTCAACATTGCATCGCAAACCCTGCGCGTTGTGGCTGACCCTCCCAGATCAGGTGTGTGATTATCGCGGTTGGAAGTAATCTGCTCGATTGCCTCCATCAAACGTTTGGCCGCTCCCTTTTCTCCCAAATGTTCCAGCATCATTGATGCACTCCAGAAGGTGGCAATTGGATTGGCAATGCCTTGACCTGCAATATCAAAAGCCGAACCGTGTATGGGTTCGAACATTGAAGGGAAATTACCTTCCGGATTGAGATTTGCGGTTGGCGCCACACCAATCGACCCGGCAAGTGCCGCAGCCAGGTCAGACAGTATATCAGCATGCAGATTGGTGGCGACAATTGTATCTAGAGAAGCAGGCTGAAGTGTCATTCGCACAGTCATTGCATCAACCAGCATTTTTTCCCAGGTGACATCGCTAAATTCACGTGAAACTTCAGCAGCAATTTCATCCCACAACACCATGCCAAACCGCTGGGCATTTGATTTGGTGACGACGGTCAGATGTTTACGCGGTCTTGACTGCGCCAGTTGAAAAGAAAATCGGAAAATACGGGTAATTGCGGCACGGGTAAAAATTGCAACTTCTGTCGCAATTTCATTGACAAGGCCTTTATGGGAACGTCCTCCCTGGCCCGCATATTCGCCCTCGGAGTTTTCACGGATAATCACCCAGTCAAGATCATTTTCAAAAACGCCGGAAAGCGGGCTGTTGATTCCCGGCAAAATACGCGTTGGCCTGACATTGGCATATTGGTCAAGTGGCTGGCAGATCGCCAGCCTTAACCCCCAAAGGGTTAAATGATCTGGAACCCGGGGATCACCTACCGAACCAAAGAATATTGAATCATGTGATTTTAGCTGATCCAAACCATCTGGAGGCATAAATTCACCGGTTGAAAGATAGCGCTCTGAACCCCAATCAATATGGGTTATATCAAGTTCAAAACCACCATCTCTGCTGGCAATAGCCTCCAACACCTCTAGGCCTGCGTGAATTACCTCTTTGCCAATTCCATCGCCTGGAATTGCTGCAATTTTGTGTATTCTCATCAATTCCACCACTTACTTTCCATAGGGATTTTTGGGCTATGGCTTGTGTTCCATGGGCCTCCACCAATGCAAGACGCGTCTATTGTCTTTCAAAAAGCTGAAATAATTTCCACTCCCCTTTTGATCATATTGCCGTGAAATTGGAAAGTTGGAATAGTGGCAAAATAGCAATGTACCCACTGCGCCATGTCCAACGATCAACAGATTACCACCAATATGACTACGCAAAACTTTCTCAGTTTCTGAAACAATTCGCCTTTGGGCATCTATAGCCTTTTCCCAACCCCGAATACTCTTATATGGATTGGCAAAAAACTGGCTGGCAACCAATTCAAACTCTTCTGAGGGCAAATAACCTGTGGCGGTGCGGTTATTTTCATGCATGGCCTGATGAACTTCAACAGGTACACTCAAAGCATATGCGATGGGATTGGCGGTTTCAATCGCCTTGGCCTCAGCACTTGAAATAACTTTGCTGACGCCATTTAACCATCCCGCCTCTATTAACTTTGAAACCCTAGTTTTGCCAGTATGATTCAGCCCCCAAGAAGACATTGGAATATCTGGATTAATATTAACTTCCGGATGACTGAGATAATGAACCAGCATAAACGCGCCTCTGAGATATCACTGATATTGTGAACAAAACGATCAACACCAGTTATTCCAACAATAGCATTTCAATAATATTTTGCAGAACTGAGGTATTGACGCCGTGACCGGCAATCTCAATCGTCAAAGACCGTTTAATATCCAGTTTATGGTCAAATGGCGCAACCAGCGCACCTGATGCAAGTTGCTCTCCAATCAATGTGCTATGCCCCATTAATATACCGGCGCTGTTTTTTGCTTCTTCAACAGCAAGTGAATATAGAGAAAATGCAGGGCCGGTTACATGCAGCTTTTGATCAGGTAAAAACCGATAAAACCAGTTTTTCCAGTCACCAGACCAAGCCGTATCATGGAGCAAAACCTGATCTAAGAGGTCTTCGGGTCTATTCAGGTTAACGGCAATTTCAGGTGAACACACCGGAAATATCCAATCATCGCCGACAGCAATTGTCTTTTCCGGTATGGGTCGCTCATTGTAAAATACTGCCAAATCAAAGGGCTCTCGCATCATTATCGGTCGCTTCTCCAAAGCCGTCAGTGAAATAATGATATCCGGCATCGCCGCTCTTACTTCCGGCAATTTCGGGGACAGCCAAAGTTGGGCAATACTTGGCAAGGCAGCGATTCGAATTTCCTGAGGAACAGCATTTGCCCGCAGTTTGATTACAGCCTCACCCAAAGCATCAAACGCAGTTGTGAAGTCTGACAATGTGCCCACACCAAGTGCCGTTAATTCTACACCCTGAGAATGCCTCTTAAACAGTTTTTTTCCTGTCCAGATTTCAAGTGATTTGACTTGCTGCGCTATTGCACCAGGCGTAACCGAAAGTTCTATTGCAGCATCAGCGAAACTCTCATGGCGTGCTGCCGATTCAAATGCACGCAGAGAATTAAGCCCTGGCATTTTTGGGCGCGGAGGTGACACCATGAATATACCCCTAGTTTTTCTACACCTAAGTAATAGCAGAACTGGTTTGCGAACTGCAAGTCTCTCTGATTAGTTGAGGAAAATTAGGAGAAAATTATGCCATCATTAGCCAAACGTAACTGGGTGCCTGAATACTGCGATACTTATGCCCAGGAAATTGCCCATTCCACATCCCGAATCGATGCAAAACAGATTTCAACAAAGATTGAATCGCTTGTCAGCCGCAATCGTGAAATTCACGAAAGGGATTGTTTCAATCTAAACCCTGCCACCAATGTGATGAACCCGCGTGCCGAAGCAGTTATGGCCCAAGGACTGGGTTCACGCCCATCTCTTGGTTATCCAGGTGACAAATATGAAATGGGCCTGGAAGCAATAGAAGAGATCGAGGTCATATGCGCCGAATTATGTGCAGAAGTTTTTGACGCCAAATATGCTGAAATTCGTGTCGCCTCTGGCGCATTATCAAATCTCTATGGATTTATGGCAATCTGCAAGCCGGGTGATTCTATCATTGTTCCGCCAGCTACCATCGGTGGGCACGTTACTCATCACAAAGGAGGATGTGCCGGACTATATGGCCTGCAAATTCATCAAGCCCCGGTAAACGCAGATGGTTTCACCGTCGATGTTGAGGCGTTAGAAAAGTTGGCAAAAAAAGTGCACCCGAAACTAATTTCTATCGGTGGCAGCCTCAACCTCTTCCCACATCCGGTCAAGGAAATCAGAGCGATTGCTGATGAGGTAGGTGCGAAAGTACTGTTTGACGCTGCCCATCAATGTGGCATCATTGCTGGTGGTGCCTGGCCCAATCCCTTGAATGAAGGTGCTCATCTAATGACCATGAGCACCTATAAAAGTCTGTCTGGCCCAGCTGGTGGACTGATCGTTACTAACGATGCTGAAATCGCTGAGCGCCTTGATGCAATCGCCTTCCCGGGGATGACCGCCAATTTTGACGTGGCTAAATCTGCAGCACTTGCAATCACCATGGCGGACTGGAAAATTCACGGCGCGAAATATGCTAAAGCGATGACTGAAGTTTCACAATCGCTGGCCTGCGAACTTGATGCAATTGGTTTGCCGGTATTTGCAAAAAGGCGATCTTTTACCCGCTCGCATCAATTTGCAGTCAAGGCAGCAGATTTTGGCGGCGGGCAGACCGCCTCAAAAAAACTTCGCCAATCCGGGTTTTTGGCCTGCGGTATCGGACTGCCGATCCCGGCTGTCAGCAACGATCTGAATGGATTGCGAATTGGGTCACCGGAACTGGTTCGCTGGGGTATCAAGGTAGAACACACCAAACAACTCGCAGAACTAATTGCCCGAGCTCTAACCACCAATAATCCAGAATCTTTGAGTGAAGAAGTTTCAACCATGAGGAAACAATTTGGCAAAATGCACTACATCATTTGAGAGTCTGTTCAAGAATAATACATTTCAACCGATAGTCATAGGCTGACCCAGTATCGCCAGCCTGTATTGCCCAACTGGTTTAAATCCAATCGCCTTATAAGCCCTTTTTGCTGATGGCTCATTAGTAAAAAGTATCGCTTTCTTAATTCCCTGTGCAATTGCATTGTCCAGAGTATTAGCTAGCAGATATCGCGCAAATCCGTTGTTCCTGAATTTTTCAGGGGTCCAAACGGGACCAATTTGGACAGTATCCTCAAATCGGGCATTAAACGCACTGAGACAAACTGGTTGGCCGCCACTTAACAAAACCCAGCATTCTGAACCCTCATTCAACCTCTCAGACTGAGCTTGAGAACGAACGTCAAGTAGTTCGCCTTCCGTGTATCCTAAAGCCTCAATATTGTAAGCCTTTATCCAGGCAAACAATAGTGATGCCGGAATTTTGTTTACATCAACAATGCTGACATCAGTCCGCTGGTTTATTTCCGGTAAGCTAAGATGGGTCAAATCAAGCGCATATAAGCGCTCACTCCTGTTTGTCGAAAATGTTGCGCTGGAGATACCCAATTGAACAATCGTGAATTTTGCCTGAACATTTTCTCCCAGTACACCAGTTACAGATCGTTTTACTACACTTTTGAATTGGGTAACCAGGCGTCGCAAGATCTCAATATCAGGCGATTGCATCATCACATTGCCATTCCAGTAATGTACTAAAACACCTACTATATTTTGGCAACCATCGAATGCTGCAAGATAAACTCCGTGATAGGCTTTATCAGCATATTTTAATCCAGCAGATTGCAAGTTACTAAGCAAAAACATGCTGGTTTCACAATATCCGCGCAGGAATACCCGCAAATCATTTGCATCATCATTGGTTAGTACTCTGACTGTCATTATCTGCCCCCAGGTGAGCAATCAAATTCACTGCCTGATTTTGCCTGCAATTCGTTCAATTTCTGCAGAATAATTTACCATGTAAATTCATCCACTTCAACAAACGCTTCATACTCGAACCGCTTGTAATTTTGCAGACAATGGTTAGTCTTGTTTTTCAAGCTGGGGACAGCTATTTTCAGATAATATTTTGGCCACACTTTTTTTATATCGGTGTAATCCACAGCGAATACAGGAGCTTTGAACAATGAAATTATTGCGTGTAATATTTTTAATCGCATTTTCGATTGCGATTTCTGGCAATGCACTGGCTGGTCCCAGGAAGGTGTATCTGGTGAACGGATTGTTCAGTATGGTTTTTGGTTACGGCCTTTCCAATCTTAGCAAAAAAATGCCGTATGCCCGGCATTTCAAATTTGCCGGGAGCGTAGCGCAAAGCACAATCAATGGTATTATTTCTGATGCCACCAGAGCTTATAACGCCGATAATTCAACCAGAATCAGCCTGATAGGTATCAGCCAGGGCGCCAATGCAATTACGAAAATTGCCGCTGCGTTACATCGAAAGGGAGTCAGAGTTCACTATCTGGGTGTGATTGAGGGCGGTAGACTGTCTCCAATTCATGACAATGTTGCCAAAGCGGACAATTTTATTTGTTCAAAAGGTGATTGCGCCCGCAAACCAATTCGTCTGGCCAGTGGAAATACAACAACACGAACAAATACTATCAACCTTAATTCGGGTCATATTGCCAGTGGGGACCATCCAAAGATGCACCGACGGGTAATTGCGCAAGTAAATTCCAACTAGCGAGGAATTGGATAATTTGCTTGGGGTTGAAACTCGTTCAATCAGCCTTGAGCCGAGGATGATTTCTTTTTCAGTTTGCTGAGTAATTGGTCAGCTTGGGCTCGGGTTGATGCCACTGCTGCATGTTTTACCGGACCAAATCCGCGCATTTCCAACGGTGATGAAAGCAACTGCTCACAAAGCGCTTTGCTTTCGGGTCGGTAGAGTTTTGCCACCTGCACTAAACAATCTTCATACCAGGATATCAGTTCAATTTCCATTCGCCGCTCTGATGTATAACCAAATGGATCAAAAGGTGTGGATCGCAATACTTTTATGGGAGCTAACAAGCGCAAAACAGTTTTCATCCAAGGGCCAAAACTACGTTTGACCGGCCGGCCACGATTATCTTTTCTTGCAAAAAACAATGGCGGGGCAAAATGGTAATTTATCTTGAAATTGCCTTCAAACTGATTCGACAGTTCTTTCCTGAACCCGGACTGTGTGTATAAACGGGCAATCTCGTATTCATCCTTGTAAGCCATTAGCTTGAACAGGGAATTGATAGCCATGCGTACAGGTTTATCACATTGCCGGTCAGCCATCACTTCAAGCAGGTCTTGATGAAATCGGTTGATCGTTTCACGAAACCGATTTGCATAGGCAGCATTTTGATAATCGGCCAAAAAGACTGCTCTATCATCAATTAACGCGTCCAAAGCTGGTTCGGATATCTCATTTTTTGGCAAATACGATTCCAGTTTTTGTGGCGTGGCAGCCAATATTCGACCGTAATTGAAAGCCAGCAGATTTTTGTCTGGCACCACGCCATTTAGCATGATGGCCTGCCTTAAGGCTTCCTTGTTTACCGGTACCATGCCTTCCTGCCAGGCAAAGCCCAACATTATGACGTTAGCAAATATGCCATCTCCCAGCAGTTGCTCAGAAATCCTATTGGCATCAATGCTTGAAACATTGTTTGAGCCGATCAAATTCCGAATTGCAGACGCCCGTTCATCGACCTTCAGATTTGCGTCGCGATGCAGGACGATATCACCAGTGGGCATCTGGGCGAGATTAAGTACGGCCCGCATTCCATGGCGCATATGTGACGATGCTTTGGGTGCGGAGGATACAACGATATCACAGCCAATCAATGCATCGGCCGCCGCTTTGTCAATTCGTACCTGATTGAGTTGTTCAGGCTTGGACGCCAACCGGATATAACTCAGTACAGATCCAAATTTCTGAGCAAACCCTGTAAAATCAAGAACGCTGGCGCCTTTGTTTTCCAAATGCGCCGCCATGGTTATCAGAGCGCCGATGGTGACCACACCGGTACCGCCCACTCCTGTGACTAGCAAGTCGAAGGGTTCTTCCAGCGTCGGAATTATCGGCTCATTCACTTTCTCCAGGAGGCTAGTGACATCCATATCCAACGGCTTTTTCTTCCGCCGTACCGCCCCTTCCAGTGTAACAAAGCCTGGACAAAATCCGTTCAGACATGAAAAATCCTTGTTACAGCTCGACAGGTTGATTTGGCGCTTTGTACCAAACTTTGTTTGTTTGGGCTCCACACTCAAACAGTTACTTTCGATGGAACAATCCCCACACGCTTCGCAAACCAAATCATTGATATAGGCAAATCGTTTTGGATCTTCGATCAGACCGCGTTTGCGACGGCGGCGTTTTTCGGTCGCGCAAGTTTGCTCATATATCAGGACTGATACACCCTTCACCCGACGTAATCCTTTTTGCACTTTGTCCATTTGTCTCCGGTGATGAATTGTCGTTCCGGTGGGAAAATCTGATTGTTTGAATTTTCCGGGTTCATCGGAGACCAAAGCGATACGATCAACTCCCTCCGCACGGCAACCAAGTGCGATGGCCATAACACTGAGCGGTCCATCAACCGGTTGACCACCTGTCATTGCTACGGCGTCATTATAAAGAATTTTGAAGGTGATGTTTGTATCAACGGCAATTGCCTGCCGAATAGACAGTGATCCGGAATGATACCAAGTCCCTTCTCCGAGATTTTGAAATCTGTGTTGTCCGCCGTTATATTTTGAGCTGACAATCCAGGGCACACCTTCGCCACCCATTTGCGCATAACCGTCTGTGTCGCGGTCCATCCAACTGGCCATTACATGACAACCAATTCCCGAACCTGCTGTGCTTCCCTTTGGCACTTTGGTTGACGTGTTGTGGGGACATCCGGAACAAAAATATGGGGTGCGTGTGGCGCCTTTGATATCTATTATGGAATGTGATGGTACGGTCAGGCGTTGAGCTTTCGCCGGAAATTGTTCATCAGGGAAAAACCGATCCAGACGCGTTGCAATAATAGGCACCAAATCGAGGGGATTAAGTTCTCCGGTCCAGGGAATAAGTGGATTGGTTTTGCTGTCATATTTGCCAGTCATTTTGTCCGGCTTATCTCCTGGCCAATCATAGAAATATTCCTTGAACTGGCTTTCGATTATGCCTCGCTTTTCTTCGACAACCAGTACTTCTCTTTTGCCGCGTACAAAATCAAGAGCGTCACGGCGAGCCAGCGGCCATACCATCGCCACTTTGTAAATATCGATTCCCAACGTGCGACATTTGTTTTCATCCAATCCCAGCAGGCGCATTGCCTCCAATAGATCCAGATGGGCCTTTCCGGTTGTTACAAACCCAAAAACTGCCTGTTTGACATCATAGATAACACGATCGATGGGATTGGCTTCGACAAATGCCTCTACTGCTTTCATCTTATAACCAATCCTGGTTTCAATTTCCGGACTTGGTAAATCTGCATTGCGTATGTGCAGTCCATCGGCAGGACCATCAAACACCGGTAAGGTGAATTCTCGGTCGTCAAATATTTCTACAGAACGACCAGATTCAACGGTTTCAGAAACTGCTTTAAAACCAACCCAGGTACCACTAAACCGCGACAGGGCAATTCCATATTCGCCATATTCAAGATATTCTTGCACGGAAGCCGGATTCAACATCGGCATAAACCACGCCATCAATGCTACATCTGACTGGTGCGGCATTGATGACGAGACGCAACCATGATCATCCCCCGTCACAACCAAAACGCCACCAAGACGAGCTGAACCATAGGCGTTGCCATGTCGTAGTGCATCGCCTGCCCGATCAACACCGGGACCCTTGCCATACCACATCGAATAAATGCCATCGACTTCACAATCAGGATCAAGGCTGGCTTGCTGTGCGCCCAACACTGCTGTTGCACCCAGTTCCTCATTTACTGCTGGCATAAATGTAATGTTTGCTGCATCCAGTCTGTCCTGCATTTTCCAAAGCTCGAGGTCCAGAGCACCCAATGGCGAACCACGGTATCCAGAGATAAATCCAGCAGTATTCTCCCCAGCGGAATGATCACGCCGCGCCTGATCCAACATGATACGGGCAAGGGCCTGTGTGCCCGTCAAAAAGACACGACCATCATTTTGTGAATATCGATCAGACAGTTGATAGGTTGCAAGTTTGCTCAAGAGATTATTCCCGTTTAGAAAATTCCTACAAAGGTATATCAAATTTGGCGATCAAATTGCCCTTTTTTGCTTTTATTTTGGCAATAATTGGCCTACTCTTTCATTATTGATTGGAATATTGGATGTATTAACCAAAATATGGATGAACGAGACTATCAAATCATTGATCTCTTACAAAAAGATTGCCGCATATCAAATACGGACCTGGCGGAGCGGGTTGGAATGTCTTCATCATCTTGCTGGCGACGGGTTCGTGCGCTTGAGGATGAGGCGGTAATTGAGCGTTATAGTGCAGCGATAAACCCTGCAAAAGTCGGACTGACATTTCAGGCTATTGTTCATGTTCAATTGACAAGGCATGATCCGGACAATAATTCTGAATTTAACCAGGCCATCAACTTGCGCCCGGAAGTTCAGGAATGTTATGCTACCACCGGGCAAGCTGACTATCACCTGCGTATATTGTGCGATGACCTGAACGCTTACAATTCGTTTCTCGAAGATTTTCTATTTCGACACCCGGCGGTGCAAAGTGCCCAAACCAATGTCGTACTGCGCGAAGTGAAACGCAGCAATGCAATTAAACCCAAATATTTTTCATGACAAAATTTGAATTTTTCTATTTTGCATTTGGGAAAAACAACTGCGTCCCATTCAGTTTGTAACTGGCAATCGCAGCTTGGCCCTTATCGCCAATCAACCAACTAATAAATACCATCCCCAATTTCTCTTTTACATGATTGTGTCTTTGGGGATTAACCAGGATAACACCATATTGATTAAACAGCTTTGCATCACCTTGACTTAGAATTTTCATATCATTTTTGTTTTGAAAAGCTATCAAGGTGGCACGATCACTGATCGTATAAGCACCCATACTTGACGCAAGGTTCAAAGTTGCGCCCATTCCTGATCCGGTTTCTCTGTACCAACTTCCACTTTGGCTTGCTACATCAATTCCAGCCTGTTGCCACAATTGCAGTTCTTTTCTGTGGGTGCCAGAATCATCACCTCGAGAGGCAAATATTGATCCGGTATCAGATATTTTCTTCAGGGCACTAAGAATATTGGGGTTCCCGATCAGTGAAGCGGGATCACTGGAGGGGCCAACAATCACAAAATCGTTGTACATAACGTCAAATCGCTTAATTCCATAACCGTCGTTAACAAATTTTTCTTCCGCGGCTTTTGCGTGAACCAATAATACATCCCCATCACCATTTCTGCCATTTTTTAGAGCCTGGCCTGTACCGACAGCTACCACATGAACGCTTATCCCCGTTTGAGATTTAAACAATGGAAGAATATGGTCAAATAGCCCGGAATTTTGAGTAGAAGTTGTAGACTGGACAATTATTGATTGTCCGGCACAACCGAATTCGAACATCATCGAAGACAAAAGTGCTGGTAAGACAAATTTGGGTATTTGCTTCCAACCTATTTTCCGAATTTTCAAGACACACTTTTGTATTCGAGGGATCATCTCTTACTCACTCCCCAAGTCTGGATTGGGTAACTTTCCATCAAGATAAGCCTGAGCTTCATGGCTTCCAGGATCACGAAAGAACTTTCTTACCGGCTCGTAAGCAAAAATTTTGCCCTGATGTATGAAAAGAATATTATCGGCTATCCTTTTTGCCTGACGCACGTCATGGGTAATTAGTACCACTTTTGTGCCACTGTTCGCGGCTTCATCAATCATTGTTTCAACGATCTGGGTTGATGCGGGATCAAGACTGGCGGTTACTTCGTCCAATAACAACAACTTTGGTTTAACCACCATGGCCCGTGCTAAAGCCAAACGCTGCTGCTCGCCACCAGATAGCCGGCGGGCTGAAATTAATGCTTTTTCTTCAAGGCGCGCTACACCAAGGGCGCTGGAAATCAGTTGCAAGCGCTGTTGCCGGGATATGTTCATGCGTTGTAAAGCATATTCTATGTTGGCCCGGGTTGAACGGCGCAACAGTACCGGGTTTTGGAAAACCATCGACAAATTCATGTTTTGATTGTGCTCAAGAAAGTGTGCACCACGTGTAATTTTGCCAGCTGTTGGCTTCATCAATCCTGCCAGCAATCTGAGAAACAAACTCTTACCAGCACCATTAGGGCCCATTACAACAATCTTGCCTGTAGTATTAATCGAACAACTGATATCATGAATTAGTTGGTGATGTCCTATTTTCAGAGTGACATTCTGGAATCGGATTAACTTATCCAAATTCTTTGAGCCTTTTGCCTTTTCATCCAGCTCAGGCATTTTTATCGTCACTTATTGCTGAACGCAGGAACATTACTGCTGCATTTAGGCTGACTGAAAACCCTAATAGTATGATGCCTAGGGCCAAGGCCAGAGCCAGAGTGCCTTTTGATGTTTCCAGAGCAATTGCTGTTGTCATAATCCTTGTCAGGTGATTGATGTTGCCTCCGACAATCATCACAGCACCTACTTCGGAAATTGCCCGACCAAAACCAGCGAGCCCGACAATAATCAATCCGAAACGGGCATCCCACAACAGTGTTTTTATCTTTGCCAGCGGGGACAAGTGAAGAGAGCGGAAGAATTCATCATATTCCTTGTGCATTTCGTGGAGAACCTGCAAAGATAGCGCCCCAATGAGCGGCGTAATCAACAACACTTGCGCGATGATCATGGCCGTCGGTGTATAAAGCAGCCCAAACACGCCCAATGGTCCTGAACGGGACAACATAAGATATACACAAAGCCCAACGACAACCGGTGGAAGCCCCATTAGTGCATTGATGATGATGACGATTATTTGTTTTCCCCGAAACCGATATACGCATAATGCGGCACCCATCAGGAAGCCAAAAAAACAGGAAATGGCCACAGCAACCAATGATACTTTCAATGACAATGCGATAATTTCAAACAACTCACGATCAAATGATGCAAGCAGATGAAAAGCAATGCGGAATGCTTCACTCAAATCTCCCACTAAGTATTCCTATAAATATGGCGCGTTTGTTTTCCTGACGGATTTGATATGGTTCATCTTAACCGAAAGCAAGGAATTATTTGTGATACAAAATGGGAGTTTTGCACCACGATATCGTCGGCAATGGTAACTTAAGACAAATCCCTATTGGGCAATTTTGCAATATTCATTATGGTGTTACGGGAGTAGCAGGAGGCAACTTTAAACCATTTAGCTGCATCACTTTTCGAAGCCGGTCTGGATAATCCGAGATTATTCCATCAACACCCAGTTTGATCAATGTCTCCATCGCTGATTCATCATTTACTGTCCAGGGAACAACAAGCAGGCCTTCGAGATGCGCCTGTTTAATCAGTGTCGGTGTCAGGTCACCGTAAAAGGGTGACCAGACTTTCCCACCAGCGGCTTTGATCAGCTTTCCAACATTGCCCTGATGATCATCCAAATTGAAACCTGCTGTCCAGATGGAAGCACGACCATCAACCGATTTGACGTTATTTAACCAACGTTGCTGCGCCGTCAGATAGACTGTGTTAATATCTGTGTTTATTTTTTGAACGAACTGCAATGTGCGCCAATCAAACGATTGAATACTGACCCGCGCTACCATTGCATTATTTTCAATAATTTTGAGTAGCACTTTAACAAACTTTTCAGGGTTCAGCGACTCGCCCGGTTTAGAAGGATCGATTTTGGTTTCAATATTGAATTTTACTTTTTTGTTACCTGACTCCCTGATCAAATCAAAAACCTGCTGGAGCGAGGGAATTTTTGTCTGATCAACACTCTTTTGTTTTCCAAATCGAGATGCAGCGCGAGAATCAGGATCGAGCCTTCCAACATCGTATTGCTGTAACTGCTGAAAAGTCAGGTTCCTGATCAGAATTGATTTTTTAATCCATTTGGTATCAGGACCACGTGTCAGAGTTTTGTCCAATCCCCTGTTATGAGAGATCACCACAATGTTATCTTTGGTAATTGCGGTATCAAACTCCAGGGTGCTGACACCAATTGAAAGCGCCCTGGCAAAAGCTGGTAGTGTATTTTCCGGCATCAAACCGCGCGCACCGCGATGGCCCTGCAGGTCAAAGGCCATCAAATTTGACGCACTTAGTGCTGCAATTAGGATAGACAATATGCATAGATTTTTCATATTTTCTCCATAGGTCTTTTCCAGGAATTGATTTGCAGACAAAATAATTCAATCGAAAAATCTCAATAATTTATAATTTATGTGTTTCGAAAAAAATGCGAAATTCCCCTGAAAATCGGTTTGCATCTGTATTGAAAACCTGCCTAATTCCCTATCAAAACTGATGGGGACGAGATAACACCGTCACAAAAATGTTATTGGATCAGGTAATGCAGGCATTATCGACGCAAAGGGCATAGCAATTCTGGTTGCTACTCAGTTGTCTATATTTCGCACATGAAATAATATCAGCGCCTATATTTCTGACGTTCGCTATTTTTACACCGATTCATCTGGCAAATGAGTAGCATGCCATTCAATTTATCAACTTCTCTACCTTATTATAATAATGATGAATTTTGTAATAGCTGGAATTAAATAAAATTAGCTGACACTTATTCAATTCGTTTTCCACTGGCGGGATCAAACAAGTGGATTGCTGATATCGGAAATTCTGCGAACAGGTTTTTGGCAGGTAATTCTTCCGTATGGGGCATATGGACAGTGAAATTTTCATTGCCCAACTTGGTGTGCAATATTCTACCCGCGCCAAGTTCCTCAACCAATTCCAGTTTTAACAGATAGCTACCCGCAGTTCCCTTGTCCTGAATAGCAACACTCTCGGGTCGTATTCCCAACAAACAGTCGCCCTTGTGTTGCACATTCGCCGGTATCTTGATTTTCCCCAAACCATCAACGGCAACGTTCCCGTTTCCATCGCTTATACAACTGACCAAATTCATCGATGGCGCTCCCATGAAACTCGCAACAAATGTGCTTTGGGGCGTGTGGTAGATTTCTGAGGGAGTGCCGATCTGTTCCACATATCCATCATTCAGCACAACGATCCGATCGGCCATGGTCATTGCCTCGACCTGATCATGGGTCACGTAAATTGCTGTTACATCGAGATTGCGTTGCAATTTGCGAATATCTATTCGCATCTGGTTTCGAAGTTTGGCGTCCAGGTTGGACAATGGTTCATCGAAAAGGAACACGGCCGGTTCGCGCACGATTGCCCGACCCATGGCAACACGCTGGCGCTGTCCGCCGGAAAGTTCGCGCGGACGCCGGTCCAGAAATTCCTCCAACTGCAACATAGTCGCAGCCTTGTCGACACGAGACTTTATTTCCTCCTTTGGCAGCTTCATCAGCTTCAATCCGTAGGCCATGTTGTTATAAACGCTCATATGGGGGTAGAGAGCATAATTCTGGAATACCATAGCGATGTCGCGGTCTTTGGGTTCGACATTGTTGACTACCCGATCGCCAATGGATATTTCGCCCGATGTTACGGTCTCGAGTCCGGCAACCATACGCAGCAAAGTGGATTTTCCGCAGCCGGAGGGCCCAACCATTACAAGGAATTCACCGTGCTCGATATCTACATCGATACCGTGCAATATTTCCAGGATACCATAGGACTTTCTTGCGTTTTTTATGCTGACTTGTGACATGTACTATTTCTCCGTTTCCGTCAGACCCTTGACGAACATTTTCTGCATGCCGATTACGACAATGATCGGCGGAACCATGGCAATCAGCGTGGTCATCATGATTTTATTCCAGGCCAAAATTTGCTCGCCAGCCTCCAGCATCTGCTTGATACCCATGACAACGGTGGTCATTGATGCATCCGTTGTGATCAGCAGCGGCCATAAATACTGGTTCCAGCCATAAATAAACAAAATGACGAAAAGTGCCGCAATATTGGTGCGTGACATCGGCAATAAGATATCAAAGAAAAATCGCATTGGCCCGGCACCATCTATGCGTGCCGCTTCCAGCAGTTCATCGGGAATGGTTAAAAACACCTGCCGGAACATAAATGTCGCGGTCGCACTGGCGATCAGTGGCAAGGTTAATCCGGCATAGGTATTCAACAAACCCAGATCAGCAACCACCTTGAAGGTTGGCAGGATGCGCACTTCCACCGGCAGCATCAAAGTGATGAATATCATCCAGAAGAAACCCATCCTAAAGGGAAAGCGGAAATAGACGATGGCAAAGGCTGAAAGCAGTGAAATAGCAATCTTTCCAAGTGCTATTACCATTGCCATCACAAAAGAGTTCAACAACATCAGACCAGCAGGTTGGCTGGAGCCAGCCACCTCAAGTCCGACAAAGAGTGCCTCTTTGAGGTTTGAAAAGAAATGTCCCCCTGGCCATAATGGCGCTGGCGCCTGGGTCATGCGCAGCGCATCGTGGGAAGCTGCAACAAATGTGATCCACACCGGAAAGGCGATGATGATGATTCCGACAACAATCACCAGATGAGAGATAAAGGTTACAATCGGGCGGTTCTCGATCATCAATCATCTACCTTTTTCTCAATATAGCGGAACTGGATGACTGTGATGATGATGACGATTGCCATCAGAACCACTGACTGAGAAGCAGATCCACCAAGATCGAGACCGATGAAACCGTCACTATAGACCTTGTATACAAGAATCGTTGTGGCACCGGCGGGTCCGCCTTCGGTAACAGCGTGAATAATGCCGAATGTTTCAAAAAAGGCGTAGACAATATTGACCACCAGCAGGAAAAATGTGGTGGGTGTAATCAGTGGGAAAACAATGGTCCAGAAACGTCGCGCCGGACCAGCACCATCAATGGCTGCTGCTTCCAGCAAGGATTTCGGGATCGACTGCATTGCCGCTAAAAAGAACAGGAAATTGTAACTGATCTGTTTCCATGTCGCAGCCATAATCACCAGCGTCATCGCCTCGCCGCCGTTCAGCTTGTGGTTCCAGTTATAACCAAACATGTCCAGTGTGTAGGCGATAATGCCAAGCGTTGGATCGAACATGAATACCCAAAGCGCGCCAGCAAGAACCGGTGCCACTGCATAGGGCCAAATCAACAGTGTTCGATAGGTGGTAGCAAACTTGACCACTCTGTCCGCCATGGCCGCCAGGATGAGGGCAATTGATAGTGAGGAGAATGCTACTAGCAGGGAAAAGAACGCCGTGCGTGAAAATGTGTCGAGATAATGTGCATCGTTCAGCAGTTCACTGAAATTTTCGAACCAGACAAACTCGGTTGAAAGACCAAAAGCATCTTCAACCAGAAACGATTGAAAAATAGCCTGGCCGGCAGGCCACATGAAAAACACCAAAGTGATTAGTATCTGCGGCGCAACAAGTATAAAAGGCAATAATGACGGGCCAAAATGAACACGCTTAAGCATGAATGTCCTACTCACAAACCCCCGCTCGAAAGCGGGGGTTCATGATTGGGTTCGAAGTTGAGACTAGTTCATTCTCTCAAACTTGCGAAGCAGTTTGTTACCACGATCCACAGCCGCATCAAGTCCGTCTGATGCAGTTTTCGTGCCAGCCCAGATTGCTTCCAGTTCTTCATTGATGGCGTCACGAATCTGTACAAAATTACCAAAACGCAGGCCCCTGGAATTTGGCGTTGTCGGGTTCAGGCCAAGCTGTTTTGCAGCCGTGTCTGTGCCAGGATTAGCCTTGTAAAAGCCCTGATCTTCGGAGAGCTTGGTTGCAGCCATGGTGATTCCGACATAGCCGGTTTCCTGATGCCACCAGGCCTGAACCGGCGCGGTTGACAGATAAGTCATGAACTTGGCAACACCCTTGTAATCACCCTGATCGTGGCCCTTGAGAACCCAGAGCGTCGCACCACCAATGATCGAGTTTTGCGCCTTGTCTGCGACATCGGTGTCGAGCGGCAACATCGATTGACCATAATCAAATTTGGCCTGTTTCTTGATTGAACCGTAATAGGCGGATGAGTTCATCCACATGCCGCAATCGCCATTGGTAAAGCTTGGCAATGAATCGCCACGACGACCACCATAGACAAACCTGCCGTTTTTTTGCCCGGCAGCAATTTTGGCTATGCGGTTTTTCAAAGCGTCGGTATTGAAGGTGAATTCAGTATCCGTACCGGCAAAGCCATTTTCCTGGGTGCCGATTGCCTGATTGTGCCATGTCGAATAGTTTTCAACCATCACCCACGACTGCCAACCAAACGAATAACCACATTTCATCCCGGAAGCGACGAGTTTGTCTGCCGCAGCATCCATTTCGTCCCATGTGGCAGGCACCTTGTCGATGCCAGCCTTTTTGAACGCATCCTTGTTGTACCAAAGAACAGGTGTGGAAGAGTTGAATGGCAGAGAAAGCAATTTCCCGTCAGAGGCCTGATAATATGATATCACACCAGGCACATACTTGGACTTGTCAAATGGTTCTCCGGTATCCTTCATCATTTCTTCAATTGGATAAACGGCACCTTTGGCGGCCATCATGGTCGCAGTACCAACCTCAAACACCTGCACAATATGAGGCTGCTTCTTGGCGCGGAATGCAGCTACTGCAGCGGTCATTGTTTCCGTGTAATTGCCTTTATAAACAGGTACAACTTCATAGTCAGACTGTGTTGCGTTGAAATCAGCAGCCATTTTGTTGACCCGCTCACCATTCACACCGCCCATAGCATGCCACCACTGGATTTCAGCCGCGGCAAAAGCGCTTGATGCCAAACTAGTCGCAAGCATTGTCGCAGTGACGGCTCTGATAATATTTGTTTTGTAAGTCATGAATATCTCCCTAGTGAATATCTGGCCGGAACGTTTTCCGCCCAATTGTGATGATTTCGCCTTCTCAAGCGAATTTGGCTTCCCCGCCAAAAACGGAAGGTCCCCGCAATTGGTAGTCGCAAGTCCCAGATTTGTCACTCATAAAATGATTAAAGGGAAAAAATTCATAATGTAAAGTAAAAAAGGCTGCAAAAAATATAATCTCGTGTTATAGATTAATCGATAAACTTTAGATAAGGAACGAACCAATACCTCTTCCACTTCGTCAACTCGAGGCTTTTCATGCCGTGGTAGAAAACGGCAATATAACAAAGGCTGGCAAAAAACTGGATATCTCCCAGCCGGCCGTCAGCCGACTAATCGGTAGTTTGGAAGAAACACTCGGTTTTCCCCTGTTCCAGCGTCTTGCCGGGCGGTTGCGCCCAACATCGGAAGCTCGTATTATCTTCGATGAAGTTGAGAAAGCCCTGGCCAACCTCAATCATGTTTCCCGTCTGATGGAAGACATTCAGGATAATAAGGCTGGTCATTTGCGGGTAGCCTGTTTGCCTGGTTTTGCGACCTCGCTGCTGCCAAGGATATTGGCAAGCTTTCTAGTAGAGCGGCCAGGCTTGGGTCTGACTTTTGAGCCCCGGACAACACAAAAAATTCAGGAATGGATATTGGCCCAACAATTCAATGTCGGCATCTCGGATATGTTTGAAGAAAGCCCTTCCATCGAATCTGAACCCCTTCTTGTTCGTACCGTTTTCATTGCTCCCCAAGGACATCCGCTGGCGGTAAAAAAAGTTGTGACGCCAAAAGATATGGACGGCCTGCCCATGATCCATGGCAACCGCGATCAGATCACTTATTCTGCTATTCGAAAGGCCTTCAATTCCGCCGGAGCAGAATTCAACAGTATCGTTGAAACACGGCTGTTTGCAACTGCTTGTATTATGGTTGCAAAGGGCATTGGTGTGTCCATTGTCAGCGAGATTGATGCCCGCGAATATGAAAATCAAGGACTGGTCATCCGGCCTTTTGAGCCCAACATCCCGTTTGAGATCAATATACTCTATCCTGCCTATATGCCCCGTTCAATTGCTACACGCGAATTCGTCGAGGCATTCAAACAAGGCATTAAACCGTTCTGCCTGTAGGCAGCTGATAATTTGGCTGCATCGCCAGCAGGGAAAAATCATATCGTTGATCGGAGCCAGAAATGAATGCTTCAGAAGACCTATACTATCTTACTGTCAAGGAACTGACAAAGCGTTATGCTCGAAAAGAACTCTCGCCCGTCGATGTGACCAAAGCCGTCCTTCAAAGAATCGAGTCTGACAACCCCGTTTACAATGCATTTTGCTGGGAGGATCCGGAAAATGCAATAATCTCAGCGCGACAATCTGAACAGAGATGGATGCGGGGGGAGCCCTGCGGACTGATTGACGGGATACCAACAACGGTGAAGGATCTGATTCTTACCAAGGGGTGGCCAACCCTGCGGGGAAGTCGAACGGTTGATCCATCTGGTCCCTGGGATGAAGACGCGCCGGTGACGGACAAACTTCGAAAACATGGTGCCATATTTCTTGGCAAGACGACAACACCTGAATTTGGGTCCAAAGGTGTTACAGAAAGCCCTCTTACCGGTTCGACCCGAAATGGATGGAATGACGAACGCACCTCTGGTGGCAGCAGCGGCGGGGCTGGCACAGCAGCGGCTCGAGGCTACGGAGTGCTGCACGTGGGTACTGACGCTGCCGGCTCTGTCCGCATCCCCGCATCCTTCAATGGTATATTTTCGTTGAAACCCACATTTGGTCTTGTACCGGTCTTTCCGCCGAGTCCCCTTGGCACAATCTCACATGTGGGGCCAATGACACGTACTGTCGACGATGCAGCACGTATGATGAGCGTGATTACAGAGCCCGATGCCCGGGATTGGTATGCTCTTCCTCGTGACGATCGCATTTATCATAACAATCTGGATCGTTCACTAGATGGCATCAAGATCGCCTATTCCAAAGACCTGGGATTCGCAAAGGTCAATGCTGATGTCGCTGAGACCTGCAGCAAAGCCGTCGAGCTTTTCCGCGAGTCCGGGGCAATAGTTGAGGACATAGACAGTCCCCTGAACGAAGACCCCGCCTGGATAACAGATCGGCTGTGGTTTGCTGCATTTTTGACGATCACCGATGCAATGACAACCAAAGAAATCAATCTCATGGATCCGTTACTTGTAAGTATGCTGGAGCGCGCTCGGGAGCTAACGGTTTCAGATATCCTGGAAGCCCGCAAAGCAAGGGAAGACATGTCCCTGAAACTGTGCAATGTGCATACGGATTATGATTTGCTGGTAACACCGACTATGCCAATGACAGCATTTGAAGCGGGCCCCAACAATCCCTCGAACAGTTCGAACCCGGAGGACTGGATCAGGTGGTCTTCTTTCACCTACCCTTTTAACCTGTCACAACAGCCAGCCGCCAGTTGTCCATGCGGGTTCGGTGTGGATGGAATGCCGATAGGTTTGCAGATCGTTGGACCAAAATATGCGGATTATCTCGTACTTCAAGCATCCAGGGCATTCGAACGGCTCTTCCCTTTCCAAATGCCAATCAATGGCAGTAGGTCTGTCGGTAGCGAATAATTTCACTAAACAAAATATTTGTACGGATTATTTCGCTGTCAAAATGTATCCCCATCGTTATTCAACACTACCAATTCAACCTCTATCTGTTCCGCAAGTATCTCACAATCTGAGGATTACTAATTTGAAATCGAGATGTTAATAAATACGATTCAGTATGTTCTAGCAGTCTGTCGGACTTGCACAATCACTGTTAACAAAACTGGATATTGGTCCGATTTTTCGCTCATTTTCGTTAAATATTCCCGATATTCGCCTC
>JAAENI010000238.1 GCA_024224595.1 Hyphomicrobiales bacterium | reverse complement strand
TTGTCCGATCAACCAGATCGCACTGCGTCTTGCGCCTTGCCGAGTGAACTGGCTTGGCCCATCAAATGCTTCCGTGTAAACAAGAAACGGTCTAGCAGTCTATCAGGTTTAGTTTGAACCAATTTGATGCCAGTAAATCAATCAGCATATGCTGGCATTTTGGCTATTTGCGAACTTCAGCCATAAAACGCTCGCGAATAACGACCGGGTTCATCTCAATTACATCGACCGGAATATTGCCGGATTCACATTTGGCAACAATAATGGTCATCCGATTGGAAGCCAATGCGGCCTTAATGGTTTCGGCGGTATCTTGTGCAGCACACTCCACCACGTGTTCACAACCACAGGCCGTAGCCACAGCGCTCAGGGAGGTTTTCAGACCGGCATAAGTCGGTTGATCGCCAGTTGAGCCATAACTGCCATTATCAATGATCAGTAGAATGAAGTTATCACGTACATTGTTGGCAATAGTTGGCAAAGTGCCAAAATTGGTGAGGACTGATCCATCGCCATCAATGGCTATGACCTTTTTTTCCTGGGCAATCGCCAGGCCCAGTCCAATGGAAGAAGAAAGTCCCATCGTGCCGAGCATGTAAAAATTACTGGCTCGGTCATCCAGTGCAAATAGTTCCTGGGAGGGCAAACCAATATTACAAACTACCAGATGATCGGCGATTATTGGAACAATCTCTTTTAAAATCTCACTGCGGATCATTGTGCTGTTCTCCAGAAGTTTGCATCGGTGAGGATTGCAGAAGGCTTTTTACTCATAAAAGTGTGGTTTAGGATGGCATCAAATTCTTCAATCTGATCGGCATGATGAAAATGGTAGGTTGGGATATTGAGTTGAGATAAAAGAGCTTTGGTGTGCACCGCCATTTCTACCTGACAGGCAACTTTCTCTCCAACCTCACCACGATAGCTGATCAGCATCGGTAACGGGATCTGATAGTACTGGATCAATGTCACCAATGTGTTGATGGTGACACCAATGGCGGTATTCTGCATGATGATGCAAGACCTTTTGCCGCCCATAAAGGCTCCGGCACAAAGCCCCATGCCTTCATCTTCTTTATTGGCTGGCACATGGATGATGTCCTCATTATGCTCCAGCACCTTAATTACACCGGCCAATTGTTTGCAGGGCACGGTTGTAACAAACTCCACCCGATTGTTGATTAAATCATTTACAATTTTTTTATTAATAGACATCTGGGAGAGGGCTCTTTCTGGTTAGCATTATTGGTCTACTTCTTATACGAAATTGGCTGTACGTCCAATAAGTCATGCTTTTATTACAACATCATCCAGCTAAAACGAATTCAAATGGGTGATGACTTTTTCAGCAATGAGAGCACTGACGCGCTGGTTGGATTCTACAGTCACACCGGCGATATGAGGTGTCAGTAGAATGTTGTTTAATCCAGCAAACCGTGCGGCAGAATTACTGGTTAAAGGTTCAGTCTCAAACACATCAAGTGCGGCACCGCCCAGTTGACCAGCCAACAAAATACCAGCAAGAGCGTCTTCATCTACCACGCCGCCTCGCGCCGCATTGATCAATATTGCATCCGGCTTCATGAGCGAGAGATTATTCGCATTGATCAAATGTCTGGTCTCTTTATTCAATGGCGTGTGCAGACTGACAACATCACATACTGCCATCAGACTATTCAGCTCCAAATTTTGGACATTATCCCAGGCCTCGTGGCTTGATGGCAGGAAGGGATCAAATGCTGCAATCTTCATACCCAACGCCTGGGCCATAGTTGCCGTTTGCCGGGCAATCGCGCCATATCCAACCAGCCCGAGCGTTTTCCCCGAAATCTCACGTCCCGCACAATCCGCTCTGGGCCATGCGCCCTGATCCATCTGATCTCTGGATAAATAAGCGTTTCTCAACAACATCATGGCGCTGGTGATGACATATTCTGAAACGCTGAGATTATTAGCACCCGTAGCAGGGTAAACATTCACGTCCCGACTGGTGCAGGCCTCCTGATCAATGTTATCGAGCCCAACGCCCAGTCTTCCAACGCAGACAAGATGAGGTGCCGCTTCCAATAATTGTTGGGTCACCTGGGTTCGGTTGCGAACGATCAATGCTCGCGTATCTTTCAGCAAAGTTGGAATTTTCTCCTGACAATCAGCCAGTGAGGGATCATAATTGACTTCAAATTTCGCTCGAAGATCCTCAACAGCTTTTTCATCCATAAATTCTGTGATGAGTATCATTATACCTGATCCATTTCGATTGCCTGACCTGTCCTGGCAGAGCGTCCTGCTGCTTCGCCAACCCGCACGGCCCACAAGCCGTCTTCGAGGTCAATTTCGGGTATTGTATTGCCGTTTCGAACCATCTCAGCGAATTTTTGATGCTGATAGAATGATGACCCATGGTGATCTCCAGCCTGTAGTATCGCACTGTCTACCTCGACATCATGAATGGCTTCTTCTTTCGTGCCGCGATCAGAAATCACAATTCTTGAGTGACGTTCATTACCATCTTTGCTGAAACGAGCAGGCCCTGGAACACAAGCATCAATTCGTGCTTTGGGACCGACGACCGATATGACTTCCTGCCAGCGCGATCCTTCCGCAAACATGCAAAGATCAAGCATGCCGCGGGTGCCATTTTCAAAGTCGACGATGACATAGGCGTTGTCAATGATATCAGGCACCCTGCCCTCATATCGTTCATCAACATGATTTACATTCATTGCGCCGGAAGCATAAACGCGTACGGGATCACTTTTTAATGCAAGCCGCATCAAGTCCCAGAAATGGCAACACTTTTCTGTCAACGTTCCGCCTGTGCGCTCATTAAAACGATTCCAGTCACCAATTTTGGGCAAAAATGCGAAACGGTGTTCGCGAATGCTCATCATTTGTACGGGACCGGATGTTCCTTTGGCCATTTCATCAAGCAAACGCTGAACAGGCGGCATGTAGCGATATTCCATAGCCACCCACACTGGGGCCGTTCTACTTTGGGCTGCGGTAATAATTTCACGGCAATGTTTTACGGTTGTGCAAAGCGGTTTCTCGCATAATACCGGTTTATTTCCCGGGAGCACATCCAGCAATATCTTATGATGGGTATCGTTGGGTGAAACAATAAGATAAACATCGCAGATATCATCACTCAACATTTCACGGTAATTGGTATACAGTTTTGCCGTTCCACCGCAGTTTTTTGAAGAAATTTCGCGCATTGTCTGATCGGGATCGGCAATGGCGGTGACCACTGCATTTTCCAACAGTTCTATATTCCTGATGTGCTCTTGGCCCATCATTCCACAACCAATCAGGCCATAACGAATGTTCATGCTATAACTCCAAAATCGGCAGTTTCATTGAAGCTGCGACTGAGCGCAGTTTTGGACGATATTCTCCATAGGTCAGCGCCATGTGATGTTCGGCACCCGATGCAATCAGATCATCTAAAACTCGACTTGCATCCCTCTCAAAACGAACAACCCCTGACGTGCCGGTAAAGGCCATTGGACGATCAAGCATATCGGCACCGGCCAAAATCATTTTGGTCTCACCAAATGCCTGTGAAATACGCATCAGAGTAACCTTGCCTGGCTTTAGGGGAAATTCAAAAAGAAGTGGCATTTTCCTGTTGGTATGGATGGTTGCATTCGCTGTAATATCCGGGTGGCGCATTGAAATTGGCGCCTGACCACAGTGCCATACTACGCCGGAATTATCGTTAGTATCCATGTCCACAAGATCTGTTAGAAAAACGGGAGCTCCAGCCGTTTCCTGCAAGATCAACTGCGTTAATGCGCCATATACATCAGCTTCACAGGCGCACGGGATTTTTTCTTCTCCCATCATCGATGCCGGACCGCAGACCGCACCGCCATACTGGGTAAATGTTTCGGGCCAGCAACGGATTGCGAAGGCATCGTAAGAGCCTTTTTTTCGTATGGTATCAAGTGCCGCTTTCAACCGCAGTGATTTAACAAGCTCGAAAGCATTGACATCTTCCAGCCCACCGACAGCCGAACGCGCTATGTTCTTAACTTTGTCGACTTCAATCTCGCTGACTGTGCTGGCAACATCGAACAATTCACTCAGTTCAAGTTCGTCAACTGATACACCGGAGAGTTCTTGTAACGCGAGGGTTGAATAGGCACAGGTGTGAAACCCCTCCGGGTGTTCGCCAATACGCCCGATCTTCTTACCCTTAACTTTCGCCGCAATATTTGCTCCCTCATCACTGGCATAATTGTCAGAGGAACAGGCATCGAGCTTTATGATTTCGTTGTCCGCGCTTAACAGAATTTCGATCTCGCTGGATTCAATCTGATCTGGAGCCTTATAGACCCACGAAAAGCTTCGATTGTTCAATCCGAGTGCATGGCTGGCCAGATTAAGCCCGCAGAAAGCATTAAGACGCAGCCGCTGACCAAGGCGGGGTTCGGGTACAGCCCAGATACCCAAAGGTACTTGCAGTTTTGATGCCGCTTCGACAATTGCCGATGCATCGGTAAAGGTCACTTGTAAAACCATCAGATAATCAATGGCCAGGGATTGCAGCGATTCCACTACCTGCTGGACAGCCTCGGTATCCAGCAATAGTGATCGGGAGCCGATTATTTCGTGTCCGCAATCATCCAGCACATTTAGCATACCAGCCAAATTCTGTTCCGCGTATGGTACATCAAATGTGGGGCGTCCCAACGGCAACAATCCAATTTTCATATTGTGTTATTTTCCTGTTTTATATGCATGGCGGAAGCTGGCATCGGCGGGGGAAAATTTAGCACCTGTACCACCGTAGCAATCGTGCGTTCGCCAATCTTGAGCTTTGTCATTGGCAAGATCTGATATCTGTTTCAAATAATCAGATGCCTCGCCTTCCAGATCCTGCCTGATTGCAGACCAGTCGGGATAATGCTTGAATGCATCAAGCCAAATAGCCCTTCCGGCAAGAAACCCGGATGCGCCGGCTTTAAACGCATGATCAAGGATATTACGAAAATCTGATTTTCCAGCCCCTGCTGATAACATCACCCAGGGCCTGCCAGCAATTCGTCCCATTTCATCGAAGATCGCCTGTATTCTGGCAGAACCGTCAGCCTGTGTTGCATTGACCGGGCTTTCCAGCTTAAACACATCAATTCCATAATCTGGTTGGGCAAATTCTTCTACGGAACCAAGAACATGGTCTGATTTTTTTTCCTCCATTTCAACATAGTCAAGCGTTTGGTGTGTATCGCTTGCCAATGGATAGGCGAGTAACTCAAACAAAAACGGGATATCGAAGCGGGAACATTGATCACCAATCCGCTTAACGTAATCTTTTTGCGCCTGACACACTGATGGATCCGCATCTGGACGATACCAGGCCAGAACTTTAACGGCATCTCCTCCCATACGTTTGATTTTTTCAACAGACCAGTCATCAATCACTGAAGATATCCTGCCGCCATCGGTTTGATTAAACAACGAATCTTCCAAGGTAACGATCAACCCTTTGGTCGGTGACAAACAATCAATGGCATGAGGAATTGCATAATGCGGGTCGAGCAGCATTGCAGTGCTTTGCAGCTGGAGTGTCTCTACCAGCAACTTTTTGAAATTTGCCACCTCTTCCCAAGGCGCCTCATCAACACCGTGATAATCGGCAATAGGTTGCTTTATCGGTGGACGCTGGTCAACGGCAGTCATACTGAATATCCCCTGATCATTGGCCATTCGCCGCATGCCCCAGAGCTTGCCGGGTGTTAGCTGTATCATCTTCTCTCCTTCAGGAAAATCTCAGTAGCAATGCGGTTCGGGCTTCCGGCACGGCCACCAAATTGAGTACATTTTAACGAGGCAGCAGCGTTGGCAAACTGGATGGCATCGCTCTCTTGCGCCCCTTCTGCCAGACGTAGCGCAAATGCACCATGCCAGATATCGCCTGCTCCAAGTGTATCCTTCACCTCGACTGAGAAACCTGGAATATGTTCAACACGGCCATTTTCAACAAAATAAACGCCATTAGGGCCATCGGTAACACACATCCATGAATGCAGTTTTGTTGTTAATGAACTGAGGCCCACCACCAGATTGCTCTCGCCGGTAAGTGCCTCGAGCCCCTGTTTTGAAAATGCTATGTGCGACGCATTTGCCAGCGCATCCAGATCTACTGGATCTTCACCATCGACAATTCCAGGGACATCACGTTTGCAGGCCATATCAACAGCTTTTGCAGTTATTGGTGACCAGCGGTTATCGGTCAGAATCGCATCTGTGTGAGGAATAGCATTCAGCCAATGGACTTTCTGCTCAAGCCCACTGCCCCTGAAGTTCATTATCTGGCGTTCGCCGTTTGGATCAACATAGACTGATGAAAATGAGGATCGTCCATTGGGTGTCTGGAAGACAAAATCAGTATTTACGTTTTCATTTCGCAATTCCGACAGGATAATGTCTGCTAAATGATCATCACCCAGCCTTGCTGCAAGCAATGCACTACCACCCAACCGGGTGATAGCTACCGCTGCATTTGCTGCACAGCCACCGCCAACGATTGCCGCATCACCAGCACGGTATTTTTCAAAACGGGTTGGCAGACTGTCCACACTGAAGACAAAATCCAAGACGGCCACGCCTGCAACAAGAATGTTTGTCACTAATCGACCTCCAATCCGCTTGGCACAAGTTCGGGTTTTCCCAATCTGCCTTTAATCGAATGAGTGCCGGTTAACGAATGGAGGAATGCGATCAGATCATCGATTTCTCCGGTGGAAAGCTCTAGTTTTTTTATGTCTACCCTTCTCCTCAATCGCTGGCGTTCGCGGAGATCTTCAAATGAAACAAAATCAATAGAGGCCAACCAGGGTGCTGCGGGCAGGGCTGCCAATTTCTGATCCCATTTATCCAATGCTGTTAGCGGGTTTAGATGATGGTTGATAATACCACGCATTGTCGGATAGGCGCCATTGTGACCATAGGGTGCTGTCAGAGCGATATTGCGCAATGAAGGCGTTCGAAACCGATACGCATCATCTATACGATCAGTTTCGCCCATTCTTCCCACATCGCGAACATAGGGATCGAAATTGCGGGTACGACCGGGTCCAAAATGAGGTATTGCAAGCGCATGAAACTGGTGGTCGGTAAATAATTTGCCTGAATGGCAGGTTGAGCACTGGCCTTTGCCGAAAAATAACCCCATCCCGCTTTTTTGAGGCTTATTCAATGCCATATCATCGTTGGCAAGGAAGGCATCAAAGGGACTATCAAAGGATTGCCATTCCAGTGCCTCAAATGCACCGATGGCATTGACGATATGAGTAATATTAATCTCCAGCGGTGCGGCAACGTCATCAAAAGCCGCGATAAACATGTTTGCATATTCGGGAATATTGCGAATTCGTTTTGCAATAATCGGCCAAACCGCGTCAATCCGGTCGTGGGCTGCGCCTGCAATTTCATTTTCCTTCGGATTACCGGCCATTTCAAATTGTGCAGTCATAGGAAAGAGCGCCTGAGCAGCCAGCAAACTGTCCAGACCCGTAGGTAACCATTCCTGGGCGGGAGAATTAAACCCATTGCCATAAATATCAGATATACTCAGGCGACCATCATGAAACATCGACGTGATTTCTGTTGCCCCCAGGTTCCATAATCCCGGTGCGTTGCGCGGGACGCGTTTCTTAATACGATTGTTGCCGATACCGGCAGTACGATCTGGACCAACCCCGGTCCCACCCTCGCCAATACCCAAAGACAATCCATCCGATGTACCCAATTTCGGGCTGTGGCAGGTACCGCATGAGATATTTTTGTTTCCCGATAATATCGGGTCAAAAAACAATAGCTGGCCAATTTGAGCTTTGGAGCGACTGACCGGATGAAAATCTTCTGCAGTCAACTGCTCCGGCAATGTAGCAGCTTGCAAAAATGATGAACTTGTAAGAAAACCTAATAACAAAAGATAGGAAATACGATGCGAATTACATTTTTTACCGTTCGTTTGCTGCTGCTGCTGAGCGCTTCTACCCCAGCTTTTGCTGAACTTGAGACCGCGCGTGATCTTATGGACAAAGGCCATTTTTCGCAGGCGATGAAAGAACTGCAACCCGCCGCGCGATCGGGAAATGCGGAAGCCGAAGAACTGATTGGTGTCATGTATGCTATGGGTCTTGGGGTGACGCGAGACGATATCCGTGCGTTCGAATGGTATCTTCGTGCTTCGATGAAAGGTCATCCGGGCGCTCAATCGGGTGTTGGCTGGTATTATGAAGTTGGACGCGGTATGCCCGCTCCCGATCTGGTTCGCGCTTACACCTGGTATGTACTTTCTGCGATTGGTGGCGATCCTGACGCGGCCATTTCCCAGAATGAGGTTGTAAAGAAAATGTCGACTAAACAAATTGAAGAATCTCATATACTAATAGATGATTACAAAAAATGGCTCTATCCGTTCCGTTAAAAGGGCCGCATTTATGGCGACCCTTCTAATATTTGGATAACTGGTTTATTTCACGTCCATCATCGTGCCGGCATTCAGTTTTTCTTCTGCCTTGGCAACATTTGACGTCAGTGAATCGAAGATTTCCGTTCCACCTTTAACGTTTGTTTTAAACCAGTCATAAACCGGAGTTGCTGCGGCCTTGAATTTTGCTTTTTCTTCTGGTGAAGGAACATACAGATCGCCACCAGCGGCAACAAAATCTTCATAAGCCTTGATAGATTTTCTCTTTGGTGAGGCAAATGTGGCTTGTTGCAACGCGGCAAAACCATCGACTATTACACGGCGTAAGTTTTCAGGCATGGAAGCAAATTTCTGATTATTCATCCACCACAGCGCACCCATATAAGCATGGCCATCCAGGGTTACAAATTTCAAACCGGCGTCAGGAAATTTCATTCCCATGATATCGGTAATACCATTTTTGGAACCTTCAACGACACCTGTTTGAAACGAAGTGAACAATTCAGGCCATGGAATTGGAGTAGGAGAAGCGCCCATTGCTTTCACCAGTTCCTGAGGCAGGTCGGCAACAACGGTTCTAATCTTCAATCCCTTCATATCGGAAGGTTGAGTGACCCGGCGTTTGGTGTTGGCAAAATTTCGCCATCCTCCCGTATTGCCGATTGTCATCAGTCGTATCGTATCATTTGAATCAGCCAACGCCATTTTGCGCATGGTGCGGGTGAAATCGCCTGCCAGCACTTCTTCTGCAATGCGATCGCTGGCCATCAGATAGGGTAAATCAAGAACCTGCACATAGGGGAAAATACCCGAAGCGCCGCCTGATGTTGAAATATATATGTCAATTGAACCATCAGATACGCCCTGAAGACATTCAGCACCTTTTGAACAAAGTTGCGTGCCGATAAACAGTTCAACTGCTATTGCGCCGTTAGATGCAGATTCAACAAAATTCTTGAATACAACAAGACCATCATAATCTTCATCATTTTCATTCGAGTTGGCCGTGGCGCGGATGGTATAATCTGCTGCAGATGCCGCAAGCGATGAGCCTGCGAGCATTGCTGCCACCATCAGAGTTTTCACTGTATTCCTAAACATTGTATTTCCTCCTGATTGTAAAAATTATGAGTTGATATTCTATTGCACAAAGCCCGTTAAACGAGGCACTGTCATGGATATTGCCGGGACATAGGTGATCAAAAATATGACCAATATTTCCACTGCAAGAAATGGCAAAATGGCGCGTGAGATTGCTTCGACCTTTTCACCAGATACGGATGAGGCCACGAATAACACCAAACCCATGGGTGGCGTTGCGAGACCCACTGTCAAATTGACAGACATGATGATGGCGAAGTGAACCGGATGCACTCCAATACTGATGAATATTGGCGCCAGAATTGGCCCCAAGATAATAATTGCGGGTCCCGCATCAAGAAACATCCCGACAACAAACAAAAGCATGTTGATCAAAAACAACAGCATTAGCGGATCATCGCTGAGGCTCAATATTCCAGCTGCTAATTGCTCAGGGGCATGGCTCAGGCTGACGACGGTTTTGAATGCGACTGCGGCGCCAACCAGCAATAATACGGTTGATGAACCGATTGCGGATTTGGTCAGGATACCAGGCAGATCTGACATTTTCATCGAGCGCAATACAAAAAAAGAAATGACCAATGCGTAAGCAACCGCCACTGCAGATGCTTCTGTGGGAGTGAATACACCAACCAGTATCCCACCCAGTATGATTATTGGAGCTTGTAGTGGTGCCACAGCTTTTTTGCAGACGACGCGAAAATCGGCTGATACCTGGGAGCGCAAATTGATTAATAGAAAATGGGCAATCAGGCAAAAAACAGCAAACTGCAGCCAGACATTAAAAGAAATATCAGGCCCCCCACTCCAAACAACAAGAGACTTGATGCCCAAATAGACTGCCATCAAAATGGCGGCAACATTGATGCGCAGCAACACCAGAGAGACCCAATGTTCAACCGGACTTAAACTCTGATTCTTATTGACGATACGCTCGGCTTTGGGCAATTTATATTTGTCTGCCATCAGCCGTACCATCAACATCAGGCCAACTCCGACGAGTATACCCGGCACGATGCCTGCCAGGAATAGAGCAGCAACACTTTCACCCATAACATAAGCGTAAATAATCATAATGCCGGAAGGTGGAATGATTGGACCGATTACAGAGCTGGCAGCAGTGATGGCCGCAGCAAATTTTCGACTGTAACCATTTTTTTCCATAGCCGGAATCAGGGTTGATCCCAGCGCAGAAGTGTCAGCTACTGCCGAACCTGAAAGACCAGCGAAAAGCATTGATGAGAGAATATTCACGTGAGCCAGGCCGCCGCGAAGGTGCCCCATCAACGCTTGCGAAAATTCTACCAGCCGCATGGTAATTCCGCCGCGGTTCATCAGTTCACCGGCAAGCATAAAAAATGGCAATGCCATCAGCGGAAAGCTGTCCATACCATTGTAAACATTACGGTATAACAACGCAATATCCCGTTCCTGCCCATTAAGTATCAAAAGAATACCGGGAGAAAACAGCAGCGCAAAAAACACCGGCATTCCAACCATCAGAAATATTAGAAATACAGGCAGAAACCAAACCAGCATTATTCGGTCCCCTCGTTGATTTCAACATCGCTAATATGATCAGGCATTTCCATATCGGGACGGATTATGGACAGTATTGTGCGGATAACCAGTTCGCTGTTTACTGACAAAAGCAATATGACGCAGACCAGCAGGGAAGCATACATATAGCGCAATTTGACTTTGATCGCTTCAAATCCAAGCCAGTCCATTGGCAGCCACAACGAAGAAGAATCAAAATTGCCACCAAACCCCATGGTGTGGGCCCAGCCCATTTTTACGGCGAAGAATAAAACCAGTGCTGACAACAGCAGAAGTGCAAGACCCAAAATGGAACCAATACGTTTTGGCAATGCAGCTCCCAGCATCTCAATTGCAACGAAACCGCCGGAGCGATAGGCCAGTGGAGCGATCAGTCCGGTCATCCACAGCATCAAAAACCTGGCAGCTTCATCAGGCCATGGAAGCGCATTATTCATGAGATATCGAAAGAAAACCTGTAAAAGAATTACGAATACCATCAGCGCCAGAGAAATCCATGCAACCGTCTTGCCAATGCGCAAAACGAAGGAATTCAACATCGCGATTATGCTATAGACTTTAACAAGTGCGCCGATAATTATGAGCCCCTAGCTTGACCACAGTAAACTATTATAGTTTCGCTTCTTTCGAAATTTGAGTAAAACGAAAGCAAAAGTCAAGCTATATCTTTCCTCATGGCCAAAACAAGTTCAACATTATGCATTTGGCACAGGTCGCTAATTGATGAATTTTGACACTGATCAGTGACTAAAGTGTCAACCTGGGAAATGTGACCGATCTGAACTGTGCCGGACCCGTGAAATTTGGAACTGTCGGCCGCCAGAATAACATGATGTGAATTCTTGATAATCTCGCGCGCCACATTTGCTTCGCGCAGATCATAATCCAGCAACGCACCATCAGAAGATATTGCAGCCGCACCAATAATTCCGATGTCTGCACGGAACATGCGAATAAAATCCACTGCTGTTTCACCTAAAATCGCACCATCAGATCTTCGCACAGTACCGGCTGGAACCATCACCTCAACACCCTCAAACAAGCGTATTTCGTTGGCAATACTGACATTGTCAGTAACAATTTTGAGACCGGTATGGTGTTTCAATTCTCGCGACACCGCCAGTGTCGTTGTTCCTGCGTTGATCATCAGGGCGATATTGTTGGGTATTCGATTGGCAACCGTCTTGCCTATAGCTTCTTTTTGACGGGGCGAGATTTTCCTGCGAATTTCAAAATCAGTATATTCCAGGCCCGTTAACAGGGATGCGCCACCGTGAAATCGCATGATCCTGTTTGCGTCGGCTAATATCTGCAGATCCTTGCGTATCGTCTGCGGTGTCGTTGCAAATTCTTCTGCAAGATTTTCAACATGCACACTGCCATGACCTTTAATTTGTTTGAGGATCGATTCCTGGCGTGACGAGAATTTGTCTACATTTGCCATCACATAAATTTCCATTCGCAATCGACGGTTTGTTGCGTTTTACGTCAAAAACGAAACCCATGCAATAAGTGCATCGTGATTTGCTACATTGAATGAATTTATTGGTTGAAGAAATTCTACTCATTCTGCAGGAAAACCAGTAAGCGTTTTCCGCATAGAATTATCTTTTGTTGGTTTTGGCAGATTCCGAAAACAAACCAGTAATAATTTAGTAAGTCATATTGTGATGCTCGGGAACGGAGGTGTAATTTCTCGCGGAAATAGTTTACGTTCACTATTGTGCCTTAATGAGGACGCACCGGTGATTAATACGGAGCACCTGGATTAAGTGACAATGATCCTTTGGAGAATAGAAATGAGTTTGAAATTGAAAAAAAACTATCTGAAAAATACCCTGCTAACTTGTCTTGGAATAATGTTGAGTGTTCTGGTACCTGACATCACAATAGCTGCGGAATGCGGCAACAATGCCGGCGGTTTCAAATCCTGGCTTGGAGCGTTTCACAAGGAGGCGGCGTCCAATGGAATCAAGTCACGTGGGTTAAACTCGCTCAACAAGGCGAAATACTTAAAAAAAACAATCCGACTAGATCGCAATCAAAAAAGCTTCAGATACTCGCTCAAGAAATTCATGCGTATTCGCGGTGCCAACACAATTATCAAAAAGGGTAAATCGCTTAAAAAAACCAACCGCAGATTATTTACCTTGATTGAAAAACGTTACGGCGTGCCCGCTGGGCCACTTCTGGCGATCTGGGGAATGGAGACAGGCTTTGGAAGAGGCCTTGGAAATGCCCACACAATATCTGCAGTCGCCACCCTTGCTTATGACTGTCGGCGCTCTGCTTTCTTTACCAAACAACTCTACGCAGGGCTCAAACTGGTCGATCGCGGTATGCTTCGACCTGCGGCCAAAGGTGCTGCCCATGGTGAAATTGGGCAAACCCAATTCCTGCCAGCCAATGTGTTGAAATATGGCGTGGACGGCGATGGTAATGGCCGCGTAGATCTAGTTGGTTCTATTCCTGATGCATTGGCTTCCACTGCCAACTTCCTGCGTTCACACGGTTGGAAGCGGGGGGCTGGATATCAACCTGGTCAAAAGAATTTTGCAGCATTACGCGGATGGAATGCGGCAGGTGTTTATCAGAAAGCAATTGCCATTATTGGCAGCAATATTGATGGTTGATGGCGTGATAGTAAATTCATTGCTGCTGTCATTGCTTTTGAAAAATCACAATATTGGTCAAAGTTATATTCAGGTAGATTTGTTAGATGGGTTGTCATCAACAATTCTACTAGCGGAAGACATGGCCTGGTTTTAGAGTGCAAGCAGGAGAAAATGCGTGACGGTTCTGCAATCTGAAAAACTCAGGCAGGCGACCGCCTGTCTGGCGGTTTTGCGAGCGCAAGTTGATACCTCTTTTACACATATTAAACGATTATGCACGGTAGATGGCCAGAATTCATCTCCTCAATTCGATGCCCATCAACAAGTCAGTTACCAATTGGCATTTTGCGTTGCGGAACTTGAGGCGGCAAAAGTCATGCTGAAATACGCAGACGAAACCTCAGCTCAAGACATGTTATGTGAACAATTATCACTCGCATTTTGTGCAGAAAATTTGCGAACGGTATGGCAGCGGCTGTTGGCCCATGCAGTAGAAGCCGGACTTTCCAACCTTCACTTGCTGAATTTGATGGGTAACGATCCACTTGCCGGTTTTTTGGCGGAATATGGTAAGGTTAACGTTTATGCCTCAATCGGGACGGAAATTCTTAAACGAAACAGCACGCACCTGCCAAGCGGCCTGGACGAAGAAAAAGATATGATGCAGTCCAGCTTTTCGCGTTTTGCGGAACAGGTGGTAATGCCGCAGGCCGAGCATATTCATCGCTTTGACACTGATATTCCCGATGAATTGATCGAAGCCGCCGCACAGATGGGTTGTTTTGGCGCCTGTATTCCAGAACGGTTTGGCGGTTTGATGCCTGATGGGCACAACGACAGTATCAGTATGCTTGTGGTGACCGAGGAACTCTCTCGCGGATCTTTGGGTGCGGCGGGAAGCCTGATCACTCGCCCGGAAATTGCTGCGCGCGCATTGTTGCATGGCGGTACAGAAGCACAAAAAGCAACCTGGCTGCCCCGTCTGGCTTCCGGTCAAACTCTGGCAGCCATTGCGATTACCGAGCCTGACTATGGTTCTGATGTGGCTTCACTTTCGTTGAAAGCAGCAAGAAAGGATGGTGGCTGGATTCTTAATGGTGCAAAAACCTGGTGCACTTTTGCTGGCAAGGCTGACCTGCTGGTGATCATTGCCCGCAGTGACCCTGACCGCAGCAAGGCTCACCGCGGATTAAGTATGTTTTTGGCCGAAAAACCACGTTTTACAGGCCACGAATTTACTTACCAATGTTCTTCGGGTGGCCAATTGACCGGAAAAGCCATTCCGACCATCGGATATAGAGGCATGCATTCTTATGATTTGTCTTTCAAAGATTATACTATACCCGATACGGCATTGGTCGGCGGCGAAAATGGTCTGGGCCGGGGCTTCCACCTGGCTATGGCAGGATTATCCGGCGGCCGCATCCAAACGGCCGCACGTGCAACGGGCGTTATGCGGGCAGCTCTTGAATGCGCCATCTCCTATGCGGGAGACAGAAAGGTATTCGGTTCACCAGTTGGTGAATATCAACTCACGCGGGTCAAGCTGGGGCGAATGCTCGCAGCGCTCACTGCCGCTCGGCAGTTCAGCTATGCGGTTGCGCGGCAAATGGATGATGGTGCAGGATTGATGGAAGCGAGCCTGGTCAAATTATACAGCTGTCGAGCAGCAGAATGGGTGACCCGCGAAGCCATGCAAATTCATGGTGGCATGGGTTATGCTGAAGAAAGCGATGTGAGCCGTTACTTCGTTGATGCACGGGTATTATCGATTTTTGAAGGGGCGGAGGAAACCCTGGCACTAAAAGTTATCGCACGCCAACTGATCGTTAATGCCAGGGCCTGTTAACATTCAAGGTTATAGAAAGAAAAATTAGTGCAGGACATATTATCAGGATTGCGTGTCGTTGAAGGAAGTGCGTTTGTTGCTGCCCCTTCTGGTGGCATGAGCCTGGCTCAATTGGGAGCCGATGTCATTCGCTTTGACCCGATCGGTGGTGGCATCGACTATCGACGCTGGCCGGTAACGGAAAATAACGAAAGTATCTATTGGCACAGCCTCAACAAGGGTAAGCGCTCCATCGCGGTAGATTTTAGAAATCCGCAAGGCCGGGAATTATTGACCAGGCTCATTACAGCTTCCGGTGATGGTTGCGGGCTGTTCATGACCAATTTTCCCGCCCGTGGCTGGCTGGCGGATGATAGGCTTCGCAAGCATCGCGAAGACCTGATTTACCTAAACCTCACCGGGGATCATCACGGTGGCAGCGCACTGGATTATACTGTTAACAGCAGGATCGGTTTGCCTCTTATGAACAGTTCTTCTTCTGATGAGGCACCGATAAACAATCCACTACCGGCCTGGGATATTATAGCCGGACAGCATATCGCACTTGGACTACTGGCGGCTGAACGACACCGATTGCGCACCGGTAAAGGCCAGTTTGTGAAGCTGGCACTGGCAGATGTGGCGCTGGCGACAATGGGCCATCTGGGCTATATCGGCGAGGTAATGGTGAACGGAGTTGAACGGGATTGCGTGGGAAATGATATTTATGGCACTTTTGGTCGCGATTTCAAATGCCGCGACGGTGGCCAGGTTATGATAGTTGGTGTCAGTCCCAAACAGTGGCAAGCCATTCTCGATGTAAGCGGACAAGAACAGGCTATCACTGAATTGGGCCAGTCCATGGAACTGGATTTCAATCGTGAAGGGGATCGCTACACCGGCCGCATGGCGATCTGCGAGCTGCTTGAACCCTGGTTTGCAGCACGCGATTTCGCAACCGTGGCAGAACAACTCGACGCCGCTGGTGTTTGTTGGGGAAAATACCAGACCGTGCGCGAATTGGTACACAACGACCCTGATTGTTCACTAGAGAACCCTTTATTTGACCGGGTTAAACAACCGGGGATTGGTGAATATCTGATGCCGCAAAATCCTCTGATTTTCACTGCGGCTGAACGAAATGAAGTACGTCCTGCACCTCGCCTAGGGCAGCATACTGATGAAATACTGGCAGACATTCTTGGTTTGAGCGGTGAAGAGATCGGACGCTATCACGATGCTGGCATAGTCGCTGGTCCATAGTTTTCAATATTCAATCACCACACGTAAGGTACTAACTTTTTTGTCTTTCGGGCATATTCATCAAACGCGCTGCCGTAGCGCCCAGCAAGATAGGCATCAAGCGCCGGGATGTGGACAAAAGCAAACATTAGCACCATGAAAAACGGGAGAACCAATATCAAAATATTGTGTGTTAATAGACTCCATCCGGCAAAAAGGACGACATCGCCGAAATAGTTGATGTGCATTGAATGGCGAAAGAGTCCATCAACATAGCACTTGCCTTTATTGGCTGGATTCTGTTTCCACAGTTTGCGCTGAACTTCAGACCATGTGTTTAACCAGGAACCCGATACGAACAGAAATATTGCCAGCCCATCCAATAAATCCAAATTAATGGGTTGAGCACGAAAAGCACCGCCACCGACTAACAACAAGCCAATTTCAAAAAAAGCCATAAAGACTGCAAGGCCAAAAACTTCGGACCAATCAACCCGGCGTGCTAGCAAATAAAAAAGCGTAATCCCAGTCCTGAGAAAATAGATCGCAGCACACCAGAGCAGTAATCCGGCCCTTATCGGATCACTCAGTTGCCATTCCTGACCAAACCAACCGCCAACCGTCCTCCAGCCATTGAAATAAACAATCCAGCTACAAACTGCGATCACAAGAAAATGTAATAACCAGAAAACAAATTTTGGCAGGTTCGACCTATGGTGTTCCCTGTTTACACCGCCACTTTGAGCCATATTATTCAACCTGCATTTAAAAACAGCCAGAACTGTTTTTGTTTAAGAGTCACAAAAATTATACTCCCGGTAGAAACATTTCTGATAATTCGACAAAAATTTCCAAAGTGCCTAAGACGCGGGTGACAGCCGTTTATTATTTAATTTCACCAGATACCATTGACGTATCACCGGCAAACCAACAACGTCCAATTCGCTCAGATGATGGCCTTTTAATTCAACCTGAACAGTATGTGCCGAAATCATTGCAATTTTCAACCTGCAGGCGAATATTCACAGTAGGATGCTCTTTCAAAAACCCGGACAACACTCGCGGGGCAAAATATTCGGCGGTACTGACAACTCCTACCCTGACATTGCCAAATTCTCCCCCGTGAAGTGCATCCAGTGTCTCGCTAAATTCACTAAGAGGCGTTTCAATTTGAGCAGCAACACCAAGTAGTTTAATCCCAACAGAAGTGGGTCGCATCCCTTCACTTAATCGCTCAAATATTACCATACCGCTTCTTCTTTCCACGGAAACATATGCTTCCGTGGAAAGAAGAAGCGGTCTAACATTGAGCAGGTGCACAAAATGCGCGAATAACCTCTTGCGCAGCCAGTTGTACAGGATTTTCTGTTTCTTCCAGAATTGAAACTCGATCAAAACGTTCAGAGTCCTGATTAACTGCAATACGCAATGCCTTTCCGAACGCCATTCTAAGTTCGGTCCCGATATTGAACTTGCAAACCTTACTTTCTCTGGCAAGGTAACTGCGCATCTCAACGGGAACGCCGGAACCTCCATGGATGACCAAAGGCACGTCAGTTACAGCCTCAATGGCTCGTAAAGCCTCAATATCCAGTTCAGCAGCTTTTTCTTGCTGCAGGTGAACATTTCCAACGGAGATTGCCATTGCATCGACACCTGTTTGTGCAGCAAAGCGTGCTGCCTCATCGGGAAGTGTACCCGCCGATGATTCCCCTTCAGAATATCCCACAAAGCCAATTTCACCCTCCACCGAGACACCGGCAGTTTCGGCCATCTCCACTATTTTGGCAGTCATCTCGATGTTTTCTGATACCGGCTTTCGTGATCCATCAAACATCACTGATGAAAAACCACTATCTATTGCTTCACGACATTCTTCATAGGTGTATCCATGGTCGAGATGGGCTACAACCGGAATACTGGTATGCTCTGCTAGATTGCGGAACATCGCGCCCAATACAGGGAGTGGCGTGTGAGCCCGGCATCCTGGACCTGCCTGTAGAATCACGGGCGCATTTTCAGCCTCCGCCGCGGCCACATAGGCTCGCATATCTTCCCAGCCGAGGCATACAAGACCCCCTATTGCATAACCATGTCTTAATGCGGGTTGCAGAACCTGAGATAATGTCGAGAGTGTCATTTAAACTTCGCAATCATGTCTTTGATACCTGGGATTGTTTCCACCTGGTATGAATGGGTTGGTTGGAAATATTGCACAAGGCTGCGCTGACTGAATCCACCAAGAATCGTGAAGTAATACATTTCATAGCCTGGCAGTACCGCACAGGGGTGGTATCCGTTATCGATACAAATCGTCGAGCCATCGACGATGTGATAGGCGTCGCCGGGTTGATTATCTACTCGCTGAAGCATCTGCAGACCAGAACCCGAATTTGGCCGAAAGCGGAAATTATATGTCTCGTCATGGCGGGTTTCATCCGGCAAACGGTCTGTGTCGTGTTTATGGCTTGGAAATCCCGACCAGCCACCCTGGCCTACCGTATATAATTCAGAGACGAGAAGGCGACCGACCTTGCCATGCTGTTTTTGACCAAGAATATGTTTTATTTTGCGGTGAGTTTTTGTGTCATCCGAACCATACTGAACTCTATCAATATCTTCGGCGCGCACAACGAATGGTTCCAGTACATCATCGTATTTCGCACCAGCGACAAATACCTCTGCTTCGTCTGACTGGCAAACCATTTGTGCTTGTGTATTGGTGGGCACATAAACGCCCTCGGGTTCTCCGTCCCAAACATCTTCACGCCGTCCACCTAGTGATTTAAAATCAACACCTGCAACATTGATATCCACAACGCCGGTCGCCGGCACAATGCAGGTTTCATATCCGGGAACCCGATACTCAAAAACCTGCCCCCTGGATAGCTTGACAATATTGAAGTAATTCAGAGGAACACGCTGATCATCTACATCAACGATGGGTTTGTTTAAATTATCAAATGGGGCAATATGCATGTTAAGTCTCTTTGATGCCGGATGGACCTGGGTGCTGCTCAAGAAATTTGTTTAATTCGCTGGTTGTCGGCATGGCAGGGGCACATCCAACTTTCGAAACAACAATTGCGGCTGATGCAGACCCGCGCAATACACAGTCCTGAAGACTATACCGGTCTGCCAGTGATGCTATAAATCCGCCCATAAATGCATCGCCTGCACCAGTCGGTTTCAGGGCCGTAACCTGATATATTCCGGTCTCAAATTCTTCGTCGGGCGTAATCGTGATAGAACCAAATTCACCCATTTTGTAGACGATTATTGACGCGGTTGATTTGGCCAGTTCGCGAGCAAAATCCAAACCCTTTTCCTTGCCGCCAGCCATAAATCCAAATTCGTCATCATTACCTATTACAATATCGCACAATCGGCCGACACGGGAGTATACATCCGTTGCCACCTCAGCAGATGGCCACGAATACGGGCGGTAATCTATATCAAAAATTACAGGAAGACCTGCATCTTTTGCGTTTTCCAACGCAAGAAATCCAGCAGATGTTGAAGGTTCCGCTGCAAACACTGTGCCGGTAGTTATCAGCGCTCCATAGGCTGAATAATTGATTGCCTTGACATCTTCGAGATTCATCTGGAAGTCCGCAGCGCCATTGCGGTAAATTACGGATTGATGATCTTCAACTCGTGATTCAACAACTGCCAAAGAGTTACGCGCCTCGCCACCCTCAACGTGTACCATGGTGGTATCTACACCATATTTATTCAGTTCGTTGACCGAATACCGACCGATTGCATCATCTGAGACCCGGGTAACAATAGCAGTTTTCCCACCATGTCGGGTTATGGCGACAGCGATATTAGCCGATGAACCTCCAAGGCAAGCAAAGAAATGTGTCGCCTCTTCCGTTTTTGTTCCGGGAGGATCGGGATAAAAGTCCATGCCGGCGCGACCCAGAATAATAAAACTATTCTGCGCAATTTTTGATTGTATTGACATTAAATTCCCTTGCGCTGTTTGCTACGGCTCGATTCCCACTCAATATGTGCCTCACGGACACTTTCGTTATCCGTGACGTGCGGGGTACCGACTTCCCACCAGGCATGACCTTCCTCTGTCCAGCCATCATGAGGGTCAACCTGCATGGAAATAACATAAGTTTTGCTAGATGCCTTGGCTCGTTTGAAAGCCTCGGCCAACTCAAAGGAATTCGACACTGATTCAGCATTTGCACCCATCGAATGTGCGTGCGCCTCAAAATCTATTACATAGGGTTCGGTCACAAGATTGCAGTCTTCAATGAGATTATTATATGATGCATTGCCGGTATTTTTCTGGAGCTTGTTAATTACCGCAAAACCACCGTTATCAAGCACCAGTATAATTAACTTTTTATTTGTAAGCACGGATGAATAGATATCACTGTTCATCAACAGATAAGAACCATCACCGACCAAAACGATAGTGTCCTTGTCCGGCTCAGTTTCGCACTGGGCAATTCGTGAACCCCATCCACCAGCAATTTCGTATCCCATACAGGAAAAACCAAATTCGACATCGACAGTACCAATATCCAGCGTGCGCCAGTTTGCAGTGACTTCCGCAGGCAACCCACCAGCTGCTGTGACCACCCGATCCCGGCTATCGCAAAGATCATTCACAACACCAATTGCCTGTGCATAGGAATTGGGGCGATTGCCTGGACGAACGTTGCCAGACACATATTCATCCCATTGTTTTCGTTCGCTCTGTGCTTCGCCAAGCCAGTTTTCAGGCGCTGCATACGCGTCGAGTTCCTTGCTCAGACAGGTCATAGCCAGCTTAGCATCGCCAACAACCGGCAAAGATTTGTGCTTTCCTGCATCGTGGCGTGCAGCATTGATTGATATGAACTGCGCTTTTTTGTCAAAAGCTGTCCATGACCCTGTGGTGAAATCCTGCAGTCTTGTTCCCACCGCGACAATGACATCCGCTTTGGAGGCAATATGATTTGCAGAATTTGAGCCCGTTACACCAATTGGCCCGATGTTGTAGGGGTCGTCAGCCAGCAGGTTGGCACGACCGGCAATTGTTTCAACAACCGGAATATTATGTGTTTTGGCAAATGCTGCAAGTTCATCGGTCGCCAGAGAATACTGAACGCCGCCACCTGCAATAATCATCGGCCGCTCGGCAGACTTCAACAGATTTACTGCGTCTGAAATTTCCCTTGCATCGGCTGGAGAGCGACGAATCCGGTGTAGTTTTTTTTCAAAAAACGCCAAAGGATAATCATAAGACCAGCCCTGCACATCCTGGGGCAAACCAAAAAACGCCGGACCGCAATCAGCCGGATCAAGCATTGTCGCCAAAGCATTGGGTAATGATTGAATAATTTGTGCTGGATGAGTTATTCTGTCCCAGTAGCGTGTTACCGCCTTAAAGGCATCATTTACTCCCAGACCAGGATTGGTGTAATGCTCAAGCTGCTGGAGTACCGGGTCAGGCAGCCGGGTTAAAAATCCATCACCACAAAGCAACAACATCGGCAATCTGTTTGCATGGGCCAATGCAGCAGCAGTCAGAAGGTTGGTCGTGCCGGGCCCTGCGGAAGCTGTACAGAACATGAATTTCTGCCTGAGTTTAGCCTTGGCGAAGGCAGCGGCAGCGAAACCCATGCTTTGTTCGTTCTGACCGCGATATAACGGCAATTGTTCACGGTGCTCATATAACGCCTCACCCAGGCATGGAACATTCCCATGTCCAAAAATACCAAAACCACCACCACATACACGTTGCTCAACGCCGTCAATGACAATAAACTGGTTGGCTAGATACCTAATAATCGCCTGTGCTGTGGTCAGGGAAACGGTGTCGCTTTGACTGTTCATTTTATTTCTCCGTACTTCCCAAAGTACTCTAGTTCAAAATGGTTATATATCAATATTTCAATTGACCTGTAAGTTGCAAATAGGATACATGTTTTGCAACCGGTTGCAATAATATTTTCAAAGGCTACTGCAAAATGACAACTATTGGCATCGGAATTGTTGGTGGCGGATACATGGGCAAAGCGCATTCTGTTGCGATGCAGGCTGTTGGTGCGGTATTCAATACTCTTCTTCGACCAAAGATGGAAATGATCTGCGCCAGATCTCCGATTTCGGCAGAACAATATCGTAGCGCTTTTGGGTTTGCCAGAGCCACCGACAACTGGAGCATTCTTGTTAATGATCCGAAAGTGGAGGCTGTAGTCATCGCATCACCGCAATCCACACACAGGGAAATTGCATGTGCAGCGTTAACGCTCGGTAAGCCGGTATTTTGTGAAAAGCCTTTGGGTTCATCACTGGAAGACAGTCAGGCAATGGTGTCCATCGCCGAGCAAACCGGCATAACCAATATGGTTGGGTTCAACTATATTCGCACACCCGCTTCACAATTTGCCCGGCAACTGATTGCAGACGGAACAATCGGTCGGGTAACATATTTTCGTGGCGAACACACCGAAGATTTTTATGCCGACCCCAATTCACCTGCCTCCTGGCGGGCAAACGGAGACGCCAACGGTACCATGGGAGACCTGGCACCGCATATGATTAATGGCGCGCTGGCTTTGATAGGTCCCATTGACTCCTTGATTGCGGAAGTTGAAACCGTCCATAAAACACGCCCGGGCAAAACCGGCGCAGAACCGGTAACCAATGATGATCAGGCTCAAATGATGTGCCGATTTGAAAATGGTGCAATGGGACATTTATTTTTTAGCCGCGTCGCGACTGGCCGCAAAATGGGATACGCCTATGAGATTTCCGGCACGAAAGGCGCGATCAGGTTTGATCAGGAAGATCAGAATGCGCTTTGGCTCTACACCATGGATGGCCCGCCGGCACAGCAGGGCTTCAAAAAGATTTTGACCGGCCCCGCCCATCCTGATTATGAACCTTTTTGTCAGGGACCGGGGCATGGTACCGGATATCAGGATCAAATTATTATCGAGGCGCGAGATTTCTTATCTGCGATCGAGACCGGCAAGCCTGTTTGGCCAACATTCCGTGACGGTATGGAAGTCAACAGAATTATCGCAGCGGCGCAACGCTCAAGCAACGAAAAATTATGGGTGTCTGTTGATACCAAATAGAATTGAGAGGCAATCCAGATGACTATTAAGATTGGAAATGCACCGTGTTCCTGGGGTGTGGAATTCGCGGATGATCCCCGTAATCCTGACTGGAAGACAGTATTGAACCAATGCGCTGGCGCCGGATATAAGGGAATTGAACTCGGACCCGTTGGGTATATGCCTGAAGATCCAGCGATGCTATCTGATGCGCTTGCAGAGAATGGGCTGGAACTCATTGGCGGAGTGGTTTTTCGTGCATTCCATGATCCCGCCCAATGGGAACACGTGCGCGATGGCAATCTGCGCACCTGCAAGGCTCTGGTTGCAAACGGGGCAAAACATCTTGTCCTGATCGATTCTATTTCACCTCGACGGGCACCAACCGCCGGGCGAGCAACCGAAGCTGTGCAGATGGATGCAGCCGAGTGGTCTGCCTACGTTGAACGCATTCGCACGATCGCCAAAATCGGTTCGCAAGAATACGGATTGAAAGTCGGGATACACGCGCATGCGGCAGGATTCATGGATTTCGAACCTGAACTCGAAAGATTACTTGAACAAATAGATGAAAACATCCTGAAGATATGCTTCGATACCGGTCACCATTCCTATGCCGGTTTCGATCCGGTGGCGTTTATGGAGAGGCACATGGAACGCATTTCCTATATGCACTTCAAAGATATCGACCCCAAGGTTAAAGCTGAGGTTATTGCAAATAGGACCGGTTTCTACGATGCCTGCGGCCAGGGCATTTTCTGCAATCTGGGAGAAGGTGATGTTGATTTCATATCCGTTCGTCAACTGCTTGTTGATACGGGTTTCGAAGGATGGTGTACGGTAGAACAAGACTGCGATCCAACACTGGATGTTTCGCCAATTGATGACGCACGCGCAAATCGTCAATATCTTGAGTCTATTGGTTTCAAATAGGGAATTGACAAATGACTAAACTGAATTGGGGCCTGATCGGTGGTGGCGAAGGAAGCCAGATCGGACCGGCTCATCGCCTGGGATCGGGTTTGGATGGAGAATTTTCTTTTGTCGCCGGGGCTTTGGATCATGATCCGGATGCCGGACGCGATTATGCGCAACGATTGGGCATTGCCGGTGATCGCGCCTATGGCGACTGGCGAGCAATGCTTGCGGGTGAATGCGCCCGCAAAGACCGTGTCGACCTTGTGACGGTGGCAACACCCAACTCAACACATTTTGAAATCACCAAAGCCTTCCTCGAAGGCGGTTTTCATGTCTTGTGCGAAAAACCAATGACGATGACAATCGACGAAGGTGAAGCGATCGTCAAACTCTCACAATCGACCGGTAAGATTTGTGCCGTCAATTATGGCTATTCAGGCTATTCGCTGGTGCGACATATGAAAGCGATGATTGCACGTGGTGATCTTGGAAAAGTTCGTCTGGTTGTTAGTGAGTTTGCCCATGGGCATCACGCCGATGCGGCAGATGCAGATAATCCGAGGGTTCGCTGGCGTTACGATCCCAAACAGGCTGGTGTATCGGCACAGTTTGCAGATTGTGGTATTCATGCGATGCACATGGCCAGTTTTGTAACCGGACAAGAAGTTGTAAAACTGTCTGCCGATTTTGCCTCAACCATTGAAAACCGCGTTCTTGAAGATGATGCCATGGTCAATTTTCGCATGGATGGCGGGGCAGTTGGCCGTCTCTGGACATCCTCGGTAGCGATAGGCCGAATGCATGGGCTGACGATACAGGTATTCGGTGAAAAAGGTGGATTGCGCTGGGAGCAGGAACAACCCAACCAGCTCTACTGGACACCGGTCGGTGGACGGGTCCAGATAATCGAACGCGGAGAATCAAATCTGTCTCCAGAGGCTGATCGTGCTTCTCGTGTAACCATCGGCCATGCAGAAGGCATGCCACTAGCTTTTGCCAATATTTATAGTGATCTGGCTGAGGTCATTCGGGCGGAAAAGCAGGGACGTGAAGTTGATCGCGCGGCGGGTATTTACCCGCATGCGATTGATGGATTGCGGTCTATGGCAGCGGTTTACAGTGCGGTAGAATCTGCAAAAGACGACGGAAAATGGGTTGATGCCCGGCCGCCAATGTTTAGATGAAACCATAACCCAATTTCATGTGAAGGTGAGAGAGAATTCTATATATCAGCAGACTTTGAGTAATCCGCTCCTTGCCCAACCCCCTGCAATTGTGTCCTATATACCACTTACCTCAGTTCCACGTGACTAACGAGAAAGCCCAAGCTCATTGCAAAGTTCCGCGCTCAATGATCTGACACGGGAACAGTCGTGCTTCCGGATAACGATCCGGCTCTTCAAGCATGGCTACAATGAGTTCGATCGACGAACTGATTATCTGTTTGACAGGTTGATGAATAGTGGTGAGATTGATGTTTTCCCATCCAGCCATTTCCATATCGTTCAATCCGATTATTCCGATGTCGCCAGGAACCGAAAATCCCGCTGTCTCAATCGCACTCAGCGCTCCGATTGAAAGCACATCATCACCGCAGAAATATGCCTCACAATATCCGTTCTCCAGCAGACGCAGCATCTCAATGCGACCGGCGTCGAAAGAATAGGCACTGGCAAAACTATAGGAGACACTGACATTGCTGTGTTTGGAAGCTTCTTGCATAAAACCATCAAAACGATCCTGAGTGGAAGTTGCGGATTGCGGCCCACCCATAAAGCCGATTGATTTATAACCCTTCTCGATCAGGCAACGCGCTGCCATGCGCCCGCATTGCTTGTTATCAATTCCAACAATGTGAACTTCCGGCATTGCAGAATATTTACCAAATGAATGAACAACAGGCAGACCGGCGTCACGGAACGCTTTTGAAAATCCAGGGGGAAGTGTTGAAGAAGCCACGATTACCCCATCAACAGAATACTGGCGCAACATCTTAACCGAACCTTCCGGCTCAGTTTCGTTGGACAGATTGACCAGCAATGGCCTTAAACCCCGATCCTGAAGTCCTTTCGTAAACAAATCAAAAACCTGGAGAAATATTGGGTTATGAAAGTTGTTGGAGATCAAGCCGATCATTTTGGTTCTTCGTGTGGTTAAACTGCGCGCCAAAAAATTGGGGCTGTAGCCCAGATATTCTGCAGCCTTTTCCACCTTTTTGCGGGTTTTTGCTGAAACCGATGCTCCGTCGGTAAACGTACGTGAAACAGCAGATCGCGAAACACCTGCCCGCAACGCTACTTCTTTCAGTGTTACCGCCATACACGCTCCCTGTTTGTCCTTTATCAAAAGCCCCGATGATTCTTAACTTGCCAGAACAGGCGTATAGTCGATCAGGTGAACACTGTCAGACAAAATATTCGGACTTCAATTTCCTGGCACAGCGATCCAAATCAAATCCGGAAGTTCATTAGACAGTCCCGCCAAGAGAGCCTTCAAGTGTTGCTAGTTCCTGACCACCTGCCATCAAATCCTGAAGTTCTTCAGGGGTAATCTTCCCACGCTCCGATGTCCCCAATGTCAGACCGCGATTAAGCACGGTATAGCGATCGCCAACCGCAAGTGCATGACGGACGTTGTGGGTAATGAACACCACAGCGACACCTTTTTTTCGTACCCGGTCAACGGTTGCCAGAACATTTGAAGTCTGGCGCACACCCAGTGCCGATGTCGGCTCATCCAAAATCAAAACTTTCGCGCCGAAATGCACCGCGCGGGCAATAGCGACAGTCTGGCGTTCACCGCCTGAAAGAGTACCCACAGCCTGATCTGGCCCGCGCAGATTGATGCCCATCTTCTTCATCTCTGCCATCGTCACTTCATTAGCAAGATTGTGATCAAAGAGATTAATACCAACAACGCGTTTCATTGGTTCGTTACCCATGAAGAAATTACGCGCAACCGACATCAACGGAATCATTGCGAGATCCTGATAGACAGTGGCTATCCCCGCGGCAATTGCATCGCGGGGTCGATCAAAATGCATCGGTTTGCCTTCGAAATAAATCTCACCTTTGGTCGGTTTATGAACGCCTGACATGGTCTTGATGAAGGTTGATTTACCGGCGCCATTATCGCCAAGAAGACAATGGCATTCACCGGGTAACACACTAAGAGAAACCCCGGCCAGGGCAATAACAGGGCCGAAGTGTTTTTCGATATTTTTCATTTCTATGATGGGTGTTTGATCAGTGTTCATCTTATTTCTCCCCGGTAATCATACGACGAATGTAGGTATTCAGAATTACCGCCAATAGGAGGATTACTCCCAGGAATACTCGAAACAGCGAACTCTCCACTCCGGCGAAAAACAAACCCTGCTGAACCACACCAAAAATTAGAGCACCAAGTGCCGCGCCAATAACAGAACCATAACCGCCAGTTAAAAGCGCACCTCCAATAACGACCGAGATAATGGCTTCGAATTCCTTGAGCAGACCGCGATCGGCACCCGCAGAACCAAATTCCATAACCTGCGCGGTGGCAAAAACACAGGCACAAAATGCGGTAAACATGAACATGATGATCTTGACGCGATTAACGGGCACACCAACGTATCGGGCCGCTTGTGCATCACCACCGGATGCGAAAATCCAATTACCAAAACGCGTCTTGGTCAAAAGAATATGACCAAAAATAATCAGTGCGACAGCCCAAACCATCAACATTGGAATACCTTCGACAACCGGTTGGCCTTGTTTGGCACCGCGTGTAAAGGTTTCAATCCAGCCATTGTCTCCCATCCATTGAAAAAACCCCGTTAGAACTTTTCCACCAAATAACGGCGCAAGCCAATCTCCTTCAGAAACATCTCGAATGCCGCCTATTATGGTTTTACGTGTCGTGGCGATCGCTGCAAAAATTGTTAATCCGCGCAGGATAAACAAGAACGCCAGCGTAACGATAAAACTAGGCAATCCGGTTTTTATGACGAGCCAGCCGCTGAATGCGCCTACAGCCATGCACAGGATAAACGTGACGATGATTGCAACCCATATCGGCCAGCCAAAACTCACCGAAAGAATCGCAATGGACATACCGGCGAAACCGATCATGGAACCAACTGAAAGATCAAATTCTCCTGCGATCATCAGAAGACAGGCACCAACTGCAATAATAGTGAATTGCGCAGAAACAATTGACCAGTTCATCACTCCAGCTGGCGAAAACATGCCTGAATCATATGCAGTAAGAAAGAAGAAGAAAAAGACCAGGATTGCTCCGGCAATACCTCCCAATTCGGGGCGAATCAGGGCTTTTCGAAAGCCTGACATTTCTTTGACGCGCTCATCCGCGGCCAGCGCGGCGGTTTCGTTATCCGACATCTTAGGCTTCCTCAGGGTTTTGAAAAAAAAGGTGGCTTTCATCAAGGTGACGACTCTGTGACTTCACTACTGGTAACGTTACTCAGTCCGGAGATCGTTTTTGTGCAGAAACTCAGTTCGGTAAAATGATCGGATCATTGCCAACCAACTTTGTTACAATCCCTGAAAATCATATCAATTCTCACGTTATGCTGCTCGTTGGCTGGCAATCAAATCTTTACAAAAACAACTTCACTTAAATTCACTTAAAGAAGTCAGTTCCTAGCGATATTCGCCTGCGTACTTCTCAACCAATTCAAGTGCATCAGCTGTAACAAAACCCGGACCGGAGTTGATATTATTACCTGGCAGAACACCATAGCGGTCATAATTAGTCAGAATTACAACCGGCAGATATGCCTGCAGGAATGGCTGCTGGTCGATACCCCATTTGATTGTTCCAGACTTGATGGCCTTGACAATTTCGTCACCCAAATCGAAGGTTCCAAAATATAACTCACCGGCCAAACCCATTTCTTCCAATGCCAAGATAGTTGGGTCTGCAGAAGTTGGACCCAGCGTCAAAACTGCTTCAGTTTTTGGATTCGCTGAAAGGTAAGCCATAACACGATTTTTGATCTCTGCCGGATCTTGTCCGCTGTCAATCATCGATTTCCCGAGATCAATTCCAAGACCGTCGGCAAAACCTCGGCAACGCTCGGCGACCACAGTATTTGAGATCACATGATTTACACAAACGAAAGAACCGATACCATCAGCTTTTGCACGCAATCCTGCGGCTAAACCGGCATCATACTCAGGCTGCCCGACAAACATCAATGCGCCAACCTTGCGGGTCTGTTCAGCGGTTCCGGAATTCATGATAATAACATTAATTCCCTGATCAACTGCATCCGAGATTGGGCCACTGAGCACGTCAAAATCAGCCAGAGTGGTGATGATACCATTCGGCTTGGATGCAGCAGCCTGCTGAATAATGCGCGCCATATCAGCTAAATCACCAGTAGGTGGATTGCGGTATTCTACTTCGACACCCATTTGTTTGCCGGCAAGTGCAATACCGTTTTTAATTGTATTCCACCAACTGTCGGAATCCGGCGCGTGGCTTACAAGAATGTACTTTTCACCTTCTGCCTGCGCAGCACCGGCTGTTATGACCAGTGGCGCCACAATGGCGGTCGCTGCCAAGACAAAATTTCTAATAAAGCGATGCATTCATTTTCTCCCAAAAGAATTGAACAATAGTTTCCCTCGAGAGGCGCGATTGCCTCTCGTGGGATGTAAGTAATCACATTTTGATATTTTTTGCAACCGGTTGCATAAATTTTGCAGAAGATATTGAAATTCCGGTATTCTTGCTGATTGACCTGTCATGAATAAACATTCCCAAGTATTTTACCCAGGTATTTTAGATTCAAAAAACTACAGTGCTTTCGCCCACCAGTTGAAAGTTGATCAATTGCCTGGATTTCAGCGGGGAATTTGAGCGCCTATTTTCGAACGGCTATGAGATCACAGGTCGCAGCGGCAATCATTGCTTCTTCGTTGGTGGGGATTACGCAAATTTTCACTTCTGAAATCGCTGCGTTGATAACTGAAAGGTTACGGTCATTGGCATCAGCATCGACCTGTAACCCAAGCCAGCCAAGTTGACTGCAAATCTGTTGTCGGATGCGCGCCGAATTCTGACCAATGCCGGCTGTAAAGACCAGGGCATCCAGACCACCCAGAATCGCAGTCATGGCTCCGATTTCTCGCATGGCGCGGTAGCAGAACAGGTCAATTGCCTCACGGGCATGCGGATTAGTGCTCTCCTCCAGTATTTTCATATTGTTGGAAATGCCTGACACACCGAGTAAACCGGATTCGCGATAAAGCATATGCCAGACTTCGTCGGGCGTCAGTCCCTTCTGTTGAATGAGATGCAGCACAACTCCGGCGTCAAGTGAGCCACTGCGGCGACCCATCATCAGGCCGTCAAGTGCCGTAAAGCCCATGCTGGTCGACAGGCAGTGGCGATTCAGCATTGCGCACATGCTGGCGCCATTACCCAAATGGGCAACAATCACTTTTCCATCAGCAACAGTCCCCAGAGTTTCCCCCATCACAGAGGCAATATACTCATAAGACAAACCGTGAAACCCATAGCGAATAACACCATCATCGCTCAGTTTTCGCGGCAGTGCAAAAAGCTGCGCCAGTCTTGGCATATCGCGATGGAAGCCGGTATCAAAACAGGCTATTTGCGGCAAATCTGGCATAGAGGCTGTAATTGCGTCGATGGCGGCGAGATTGTGCGGCTGATGTAAAGGGGCTAGAGGAATGAGATTTTCAAGTTTCTTGCGAACTTCGGCATCGATCTGCACCGGGGAAGCGAATTCACTGCCGCCGTGAACCATCCTGTGACCAGCGGCCACCAGATTGAATTTGCTATAGTGGCTATTTAGCCGCTCCAAAATTAAAGCAATCAACGATCCATGCCTGGCCTCAAGTGGAATATTTTTCAATGGCCCGGAGATTTCGACGGGTTTTCCATTCACTTTTTCGCTCAGCATCGGCTTGCGCCCTATGCCGTTTATTTTTCCACTTACCAAAGGTTCATTTGACCACTCGCCTGATTGCCGGGTTGCAGCAAACAATGCGAATTTCAAACTCGAAGAGCCTGAATTCACAGCCAGAATTGCATTGCTCATTTGCCCGTCTTTCCGTTATGTCATGATGAAATCTATATCAGACCGATCACATTGCTCATTGAGAAATAATGATTAATCTGAAGTAATAGTACAAATTCCACCATCATTGAAACCAGATAAAGAAATCTATCCAAAGTTCAGACTTCGAGACTTGATTGATGGGGGAACAAATTTCAATTCATTTTTCTCAATTTCTTCAAGAAAACCAATTTTTGTATAAACTCCGATGACCTGATTGGCCAATATTACCTGTTTGGCAACAGTCAAGGCGTTGGTAAAATGTGTAAATAGGAAAAATGATGACTGCACTACGGTCTGCCCAGTTGATTGTATTTACGAGGGAGGGAGGATATTTTACATTCACCCCACAGAGTGCATCGAATGCGGGATTTGCGAAACCATCTGCCCGGTCGATGACACACGATATAGTGATGAGGTACTGCGCGAAGAAGAAATATATGTAAGGATCAATCGCGAGTACTTTGAAGATAGTGCTACAGATTTGGGTGATCCTGGCGGTTGGGGCAGCACTAATACAACCAGCATCGACCATCCTTTAGTGTTGGCCTTGCCACACAATACAAGAGTTTTGGAAGTATATAAAAACAACAAGGATAGCGACAAGACATGTTAGGCGTAATCGCGGCAGTTCCCACACCAGTTGATGATACTGGCAACCCACAAAAAGAACTATTTGTATCCCATTGCTCATGGGTACTTGAAAATGGATGTGATGGTTTGAATATTCTGGGATCAACTGGAGAAGCCAATTCTTTTGATACTAGAAAGCGCAAAAAAATAATGCGTTGGGCGGCAAAATACCTGGATAATTCACGACTCATGGTCGGTACCGGGACGCCTTCACTTGCACAAACAATCAAACTAACAAAGTATGCCGACAAAGTCTGCTACGGGGTGGCACTTGTTTTGCCACCTTATTACTACAAGCCCGTTTCTGACGAAGGTTTGATTTCCTGGTATAGCCAATTACACAAAGCACTGGGTAAACGAAAAATTGCGATTTATTTCTATAATTTTCCGCAAATGACTGGGCTGACAATACCACAATCTGTGATCGAGCATCTGCAAAAGCGCTGGCCGGAACGTTTCACAGGCATCAAGGATTCTTCTGGTAATCTTGAATATTGCCGTGAACTGGCAGCGAAACTGCCAGACTTTGGTGTGTTTCCCAGTTCAGAAGTTTCATTGGGCGAAGCTGACAAATCGGGCTTTGCGGGATGCATATCTGCAACGACAAATCAAACTGCCAAACTGTGCTCCCAACTTTGGGAGAGCCGCAAAAATCCTGATCAGAAACTGGTGTCTGATATCAGCGATTTGCGCAATAAAATCTCTGAAACAGCTTTGATTCCATCAATCAAATATCTCGTTGCACAGCGCACAAATCAGGTGATGTGGGAAAATCTTATTCCACCGTTTAAACCATTAAACGACACCCGGAAGGCTAAACTCGATTCAGTTGTTGAACAATTGTCTGGCTCTTGAGAAACAAACTTAACCCAAAAACGAGCAAACATGCATAGCTTAACCAAGATTAATTGTCGAAGATGGAATTCATGATGCCTTTGTCGAAGAAATGGCAAAATCACAGAAGAAACTGATCACAAGCAAAATTTCGATAGTAATTCTGGAAATGTTTGAGAGGTAGGTGAATTTTGGTTTGCGGGCGACAATGCGCCACCTGCGGATGAAAGCATCTGAGCAAATGCCAGAAGATGCCAGGTGACTTTACCCAAGCGAGAAATGACCAAAACAATCGAATCCCGGTGTATCAAGAACGATGATTTCTCGCAAAATACATAAATCCTGAATAGTCGAAGTCTCTAATAGCCCAGGATTTGGTCGCTCCAACAATACAAAAAAATGCTATTTGATACGACGGGGAATCAAATCTAGATAAACAAATTAATGTCCGATCTTGTGGCGACTTCAAGATAGGTGGCAGCACCACCAATTTCAATTCCGTCAATCATATCATCTTTTGAGTACTCAAAAAGATCCATGGTCATCTGACAGCCGATCATCTGCACTTCCAAATCAACCGCGGCATCTCTGAGTTCGTCGATGGAAGCCACGCCTTTTTTCTTGATAAGATTTTCCATCATTGCAGTTGTAGCTGAAGTTACACCAGGCATCGCACTGACGATATTTGGCATTGCCATATGCATCCCCATCATTGGCATTTCCATCGCAGAATTACCCAATGGATTTACTTTCAGATTTAATTTCTTATTGAGCAATGGCAGGCCGTAGAATGTGAAAAACATCGTCGTTTTAATGTCCATTGCGGCAGCTGTTGTTGCCAAAATAAAGGGAGGATATGCCCAATCCAAAGTACCTTTAGTAACAATAAGAGACATGCTCTTGGCATTTTCCAGTGACTTTTCTGCAGCCGCCATTTTGATTCCTCCTTTATGGTATATTCACAAGTGCCTGTCTTCTATTCCCATATTAGAATATACGAATATAAAATTAAGGTCAACAATGTGTTCCGTTAACTTGACCCTCAGAGATGGAGGCGTGACTTTTTCGGGTCACTACAAATGGGTTAACATAATCAAATTCTCCCAATCCTGATGATCTGAGTGGAGAATTGACATATCATTGGTGACGCCGTTCAGCTTTGCAGGCATGGACAGACTCTGTTGGCGCCTGTTAAGTCGCCCTTCCAAAATTCGTGTTTATTCAGACATGATAACCGGCACCGTCATTTGGTGCATAATGGTGTCAGTTACCCCCCCAAATGCCCATTCACGCAACCGCGAATGCCCATAGGCTCCCATGACCAATAAATCCGCGCTGTTTTCAAACAGATAATTCAGGATCAGGGTCGCAGGAGCAAGTTGATCTGACGTCTGAATATCAACGGTTGTGTTGATACCATGGCGTTGAAGGTGAGCCGCAATATCACTTCCGGGGTTTTCCCCATGAGCATTGATACGTTTTTTCGGATTGACTACCAGAACGATGACTTCATCACGGTCTTTCAACAAGGGAATAGCATCATTGATGGCACGGGCAGCTTTTTTCCCACCATCCCATGCGACGACTGCCTTGCGAGTCTTCAAATGCGGACGCCCGATATAGGGAACCGCATAAACAGGGCGCCCGGAGCCAAATAGCACCGCATCCAGCAATGATTCATAAAAACCCGATTCTTCATCATCTGGGTCTGGCTGACCCAGAAATGTCATATCTGCGTGGCGAGCATGGAAAGCCAGTTGGGCTGGGGCTTTGGAAACATCACATCTGATGAATTCACAGGTGCATTCCACGCCCGCCTCGTCTGCCGCTTTCTTAAATTTGGCAATTACTTCATCTGCTGATTTTGTAGCCAATTCCTGATTGGCTTTGGTGAAATCAACAGGAATCTCCACACCAACATAACCCGGGGTCGGCCAGTTTAAGACAAAAGCCACACCTTTGACGCAGGCATTATGTCTTTTGGCAAGTGCGAGGACAGCTTCGGTTCTATATTCGCAGTGTTCATCTTCACCCAGATATACCAGCAGGTCTTTGTAAGGCATCCAATCTACTCCTGAATTTGCGGAAAATCTGTTTCTACTCGGTTGACAATACTGCAATTGATCTCGCAACCAAATGACCTGTATCAAATGGCTGTGCATTTATTTCTCAGGAATAAGTCACTTCTGGTATTAATTGGATCATTTAGAGCCTATCAGGCTTAGTTTGAATCATTTGACTTGTTTTTCACGTCTGCTGGCAAGGCATGCTTTGCGCCGTGGTCTTTATGACCATAAGCGAAGCATAACGCAGTCCAGCGGGCGTGAAAACAAGCCTTCGGTGGGCCAAATCAGTCCATCTGCATTGTTGCGCAACTCGCCCGATACCAGTATCGCACTGCGTTCCGCGCCCAGCATATAAACGGATTTGGCTCCATCAAATGGTTCAAACTAAACCTGATAGACTCTAGCAGTCTGTCGGACTTGCCCAATCACTGTTAACAAAACTGGATATTGGTCCGATTTTGTTAACAGTGATTGTGCAAGTCCGACAGCCTGCTAGGGGCTATTCAAATCAACTTTTGGATATTTCAACCAATTTATGACTGTCGTTCGATGTCAGGTCTAATTTGTGCGCTTTTTTCATCGCATCTATAAAGGACAATGTATCATTTCCGAAAGGCACTTTTCCTTCAAAACTATGCAGTGCAATTCCTTCTATCAGATTGCCTAAACTCATTTCTTTTTGCGAGGCCACTGCTTTTAGCACTTTCAGGATACGTTTTTCGATACGCACACCGGTTTGTACCCGTTCGATCTTTGCTTTCGATTTTTTCATGGTCACCCAGTGATAGATCATCTTTTCAAAACCCAATATAACCGATTTGGTACCATTGTACAAATTTACAATTATTGATCAAATTACTTTCCTGTGACTGGAACAAAAATCAACATATTGCATGTCATAAAACGCGCAGAAAACTGTGCACCCCGGCATGAAGTCCTGCGACAGTTTCATGACAGGCATGGAGTTTGGCGGGTAGTAGAAAATATGATAAACTAGGTGCAAAAGCTGTTGGCGATGATGCTGGCACATGGGTACATTTGTGTATAGGGCACCTTCCAGGAATCCCGCGACGCGTTTACTGTGAACGGTTCGCCGGTTTCCACCGCCTGCCCGCCTCACTAGCAGGCTGTCGGACTTGCACAATCACTGTTAACAAAACTGGGTATTCGCCGCTTTCAAGTCGTTTATCCGGATTTTAAACGCACTAAAAGTCGGGTTAACCAGGGGCAGCCGCTTCAGTTTCAGGCTGAATAAACCGATTCATGTTGTGAACGAGGTTCATCATACTGATCCTGTGGTGCGGATCACTTTGCCTGCCATTGAACAGTCCTGAGAAACGGTTCCTGCTCCCAAGCCGAGCCCGCAACTGAGGTCGAATTGTGAACAATCTGACTTTCGATCATGCTGGGCTCTCCCATAGCTCGTCCTTTCAGGATTTTAACGGTTTTTCAGATTGTGACTGGCTGGTC
>JAAENI010000237.1 GCA_024224595.1 Hyphomicrobiales bacterium | reverse complement strand
GGCTGATCTTGGAGTAGATATCTCCAAGCGCCAGATCATGCGGCTGTTGAATGATGGTCAGGAGGGTTTTGTCGCTGAGAATAATGCGGTGTTACACGCCGGGCTGGAAAGCGCACCCTGGATCAGCGTTGATGACACCGGTGCGCGCCATCGCGACCGCAATGGCGTGACGACGCAGATTGGTAATGATGCTTTCGCATGGTTTGGAACCAGCTTTTCCAAGAGCCGCCTGAACTTCCTGTCGCTGTTGCGGGCAGGTCATAAGGATTATGTGCTGAATGAAGCAGCCTTTTCCTACATGGCTAAACTCAATCTGAGCGGGGTGGTGATCGCTCTTCTGGCAGGTGCACCCAAGCAGCACTTTGCCGATGAGGCCGCATGGCAGGCCGAACTTCGCCGACTTGGTATTGCGGACCTGAAAGTTCATCCCGATCCGCTACGCGTTGCCAGCGAAGGCGCATTATGGGGTGCCTTGTCGCATCACGGGTTGCTGGCGGATACTGTAATCCTCTCCGATGACGCTGGTCAGTTCAACATTGGAACCCATGCCCTGTGCTGGGTTCATGCCGAACGGCTGATCCACAAGCTGGATACCTTCACAGAGACCACCAGCGGCGGGAAAAGGAACGTATCCAGGCCCGGTTGTGGTGGCTATACGCCGATTTGAAAGAATATCGCAAAAAGCCAGAGCGATTGCGGGCCAGACAATTGGCGCGGCGCTTTGATGCGCTGTTCACCAGCAAAACAGGCTTTGTCACCCTGGATCGGCTACTGGCTCGTCTTCATGCCAAACGCGATCACTTGCTCGTCGTCCTGGATCACCCGCATGTACCGCTCAATACCAACGGCTCGGAAAATGACATCCGTGCCATGGTCACCCGGCGAAAACTCTCCGGTGGTACAAAATCTGAAACCGGCAGGCAGTCAAGAGACACCTTCATCGCACTAATCAAGACGTGCCGCAAGCTCGGCATCTCATACTGGAATTATCTCGGTGATCGCCTCAAAGTGCCTGGTGCAACTGCCGTGCCCTACCTACCCGGCCTCGTAAGACAACGATGCCTGGAAATAACATGAATGCCCGCCTTTTTGCCCCGGTTACGGAAAATGTTGTTAACCGCATGTAATGAATGTAATAAATACCGCATTATTTTGATTATTGGGTATTCCTGACATACAGGGAGGGGCCGGATGAAAATATCCTCGATTGTTGAACAAGTGCGTTTGCAAGTGCGTTTGCAAGGTTGCAGTAATTACTCCAATGGATTTTTAAAGCTCTCGATTGCATTGATTCTTGGCATTAATTTACTTTGTGGGGCCGGGCAGGCAGCAGATCTTATTATGCCGTTATTTAAGGGTGGAGATGCCGGCAACACATATTGTACATTTCTGGATGCTGAGAATTCTCTGACAATAGCCAGCGGTAACCCGGTCGAATGCTTTGGTGAGTTGAATTTGGTCGGCGGTATTTTTTCGCAAGATGGAAGTCGGCTTGCGACGCGTTCTTCTGATGGCATGATATTCGTTTTCAACGCAAAAAATGGTCATAAATTACTAAAAATGTCTGGCTCCACAGATTGGGTAAATAGTCTTGCATTCTCCTTCGATGGGCAGTTGCTTGCATCCGCGCCATCAAATATGAGAGTGAATTTATGGGATGCACAGGCGGGTACGCATATCCATGAATTTTCTGGCCATAGCGGCAAAGTTAACAGTGTGGCTTTTTCATCCGACAACACTAAGCTTTTGTCAGCATCCGATGATGCAACGGCGGTGGTGTGGGATATTAAAAGTGGTGAAGCTGTCGTTACACTTAGAGGACACAAGTCAGCTGTATTAAGTGCAGTATTTTCGCCAGATGGCTCGCGTATTGCAACTACGGACGAAGACGGCCAAGTTATCCTTTGGCGCACGAAAACCGGAGAGAAATTCCAGTATGTCCAGGGTGATGGCTATGAAGTGCCTGGAGCTAGATTTTCACCCGATGGGAATTATTTTATGGCCACATCGCAAAAAAGCGAAGTAAAAATCTGGAACATTTCAACTGGTTTGGTGGCTTATCATTTTGGTGGTGTGGGATGGTCGGAAAGCGGCGCTGAGTATTCTCCCGATGGTAAAGATATTGTTTTGTCTGTTGAAAATTCGGCATATGTCTGGAATGTCGAAACAGGCAGAAAAAAATTGCATCTTTCTGGCCATCATGGTTTTGCGGTTAAGTCTGCTCGTTATAGCAAAAACGGACTCTTTATACTCACAACAGCACTGGACGGTATTGCAATTGTTTGGGACGCACAGGATGGTAGAGAAAAGTTCAGGCTTGCAGGGCATAAATACGATGTAATAAATGCAAAAATTTCCCGGGAGGGCGACCGGGTATTTACGATCTCGGACTCTGGAACGGCAATTTTGTGGGACACCAGTGTACCGAGTCCAGATGCTCCGGGGTGATTTTACTCAATATTTTACAAAATCAACAAAATATTACTACTATATGGGTACATGGGTATATATATCGTGATTAAATAACTGTGAGGAAAACTGGGTGAAAAACCTGATACTATTTATTTGGGCAGGCCTGCTATTGGTTATTGCATCATTCGCCACCTATTACGAATTACGGCCCTTCATCGGTGCTGGAAGTGACAGGAATGCGCGATATCAGGCTTACGCGGAAAGTAGGCGATCAAGCGGTCTGTCAACCTTCTCAAAGGATGTCATTCTTCGTGACTGCCTGAGTGTCGTGACCTCAATCCATGGACGAATGCAAAGTGAAGCCCATCGTAAAAAGGTAATGCACAATTGCCAGAATGAAGTCAAAAACATAACGAGATATACGCCAACCCATTCATTTGCATGGTTTACACAGGCTCTTATTGCATCCGAATTATCTGAAGTTGGAAAAATGAACGAAGGTTTAAATAATTCTCGTCTGACAGGACCAAATGAACAGTGGATAGCGGAAGTTAGGGTGGAACTTTCGGAAAAAAATTATTCGAAACTTAACCCTATAAATGTCGCCGGCAATGATCAGGATTTGCTAATGCTTGTAAAAAGCAGGAGAGGCGTGAAAACAATTGCTCGTCGCTACATTCAAAAGCCTGAGTTTCGAGCGCGCATAGCGACACTCGTAGAGGAATTGACGGAAGAAAATCAGCTGCAGTTTGTTAATAATGTGAGGCGCGCGGCGCGCAATATGGGGCTTATTTAATGGCGCAGGCAAATGCATCCATTGAAGTGCGCCATTTCTCTAGCCATGAAAGGGCCCAGACCGTAAACCACGACAACCGGCGTGCACGACGTCGATCGAATAGAAACCTGTCAATATTCTTGATTGCTATTGTTGCGGTATCCCCTCTACCGTTGGGAAGCAACAGACCTGCATTTTGGGCTATTTCTGCTCTTTTTATTGCCCTGGCGGGACTCAGATATGCACTAAAACTGAGGCAAATGCGTTTGTTACATTTGCCTTTACCTATAAAAAAAGTATTTTGGGTGCTGGCAATATTTTGTATATTTTTAGGTTATCTGGTTGTTCAGATTGTTCCTTTTGGGACTTTTAATATCGCGACTGGAAGTGGGGTTATCCTCAGTACGCAATCAATCAGTCTTGCACCGGGAAGCACCGTGTTGATGCTAATGCGCCAATTGTCCTATGGTTTGTTTTTCTTTTTAGCACTACAAGTTGCAATGAACCCCCAACGCGCCAACCGGATGTTATTGGTTATATTTTTTATCGCGGTAGCTTACGCTCTATATGCGATGCTTGCCCTCACCCAATTTGGGGACAACGCACTTATTGGTGAAAAAACCTATTATCGTGGCTCTGCTACCGGCACGTTTATCAATCGAAATTCGTTTGCAACTTTTCTGGGTATGGGGGCTGTTGCAGGTTTATCACTTCTATATTCTAAGCTTATACAAAAGACTAGAAAGTCACAGCGCTCAGATTCTAGCTCCTTTTTTGACCAGAAAGCTCAATACTCCTTACTCACGGTTATCGGGTTGTCAGTCATTTTTATTGCGATTATCGCCACCCAATCACGTATGGGAACTTTTTCGGCAGCCTTTGGCCTTCTTTCAGTAAGTGCCGTTGTTGCTGTAAAAGCGAAAACAGGTCATATTAAAATGGCTAGGATTTCCTTTGTGATTGGTATTGCAATTATTGCGGTTCTCGCAATTTTGTTTGGCGAAGGTTTGTTCGAACGGCTTGGTTCAACGGAAAATAGTTTTGATGTTCGGGCGGAGCTTTACGCACAAGTCGTTGAAATGATAAAGACCCGGCCTTGGACTGGCTTTGGTGGAGGCAGTTTTAAGCTCGCTTACCCATTGTTTCATCAATTGCCGGTTAGTACGGATTTGATTTGGGACAAGGCGCATTCAACCTATCTTACTTTGTGGTCAGAGTTGGGAATCTTAATAGGTTCTCTGCCTTTGCTAATATTTGCGATATTTACTTTTACCCTACTTAAACAGCTAAGATACGATTCGAGCCATTTTACCAATATGATCGCTGCGTTGGGAACAATAACTGTAGTCGCTCTACATTCTCTTTTGGATTTCAGCCTTGAAATTCAGGCCAATACTTACCTATTTTTGATCATATTGGCGTTGGGCGTTGCGGGTGGCTATTCTGAGATCGAAACCGCAAAAGTGAATAGACTAAAGATAAATGATTCATAACATTATAGGAAACCTCTGGTCGGCAGTTTCTTCCAACGCATTGGAGGGGAGTAAGGGCCGGAGCAAATTGTACATAGAAAATCGCCCCGACCTTATCTATGCGATTGGTGATGTGCATGGATGCTATGATTTGCTTTTAGACCTTGAAAACCTCATCATCAATGACGCCGATGGAGTAATAGGTTCAAAACTCATCATAATGTTGGGTGATTATGTAGATAGAGGACTTCGTTCTCGTGAAGTTATCGATCATCTGATTGCGCGGCCGCCGTCTGGGTTCGAACGTATCTGTCTCGCTGGCAATCATGAACAAATGATGAGTGATTTCTACAACAACCCATGGGGTGTGTGGCCCTGGCTGGAATATGGTGGTGACGATACGTTGGCATCTTACGGAATTTTTGAAATTCATAATTTGAAAAACCGGAATCTGGAGCTTGCTTTAAAAAGTTGTATTCCTGAGGGGCATGTCGAGTTCATCGACCGATTGCCATCATTACTTGCCACGCCGGATTTCGTTTTTGTCCATGCTGGGCTTCGACCTAATATACCGTTATCACAGCAGAATGACGCCGATCTTTTATGGATTCGAGGTGATTTTATGAATTCTGAAAGCCTTAAAATCGCCTCTTCTAAAGAGTTTGCACTTGAACAGAATGTACGCATCGTACATGGCCATATACCCAATGACGAGCCGGTAGTTTCCAACACCAGAATATGCGTAGATACTGGCGCTTACATGAGCGGAGAATTGACCGCATTGAAAATTAAATCGAATGGGGATATTTCTTTTCTTTCTTCGAAATAGTCAATTTCTTTACAAAGCGGCAGGCAATCATTATTAAAAATGCAGATAAGATCATTTTGTAAAAGTATTATCGGATATTACACCAAAAATTGGTTCATCTGCTATCAAAACGTTGTACGTTGTAATAACTAGGCAGGCTTGAATGAATTGCGCGTATTTACCCTAGCAGCGAGTTTTTTTTATCACAGGAAACTAGATGGACGATTCACAAATAACCGAAATAGATATTCGCGGAATACTGGGCCTTCTTCGGCGCCAAATACGACTGATTATTTCCACCATTCTTATTGTATTAGGCATTGCCACAATAACGTTATTTACGCTCAAGCCAATTTATACTTCAACCGCTTTGGTCCTTGTTGACCCAAATAAGAAAAATCTTCTCGATACGTCGGTCCTTGATATTGGTGGTGCTACAGCCAGTGCCCGAATTGACAGTGAGGTTGAAATTTTGAAAGCAAATTCAACGTTGCTAAGTGCAATCGAAACACACGGTCTGGTTTCGGATGAAGAATTTGGTGTGAAACTTGACAGAATTGAAAGATTATCCGCATGGCTTAGAATATCAGAGGGAAGATTACCAACAGGAGACCAAGCGCTGCAGGGCGTTTTGACAAATGTTGGAAAATCGTTGCAGGTAAAAAGACGTGGATTGACGTATCTTATATCAGTTAGTTTTTCTGCTGAAACACCAACCAAAGCAGCCAGCGTGGCCAACGTAATTGCAAAATCATACATCGATAATCAATTGCGCGCTAAAGTAAGTGGCGCGTCCGCGACACGGGACATCCTAGGTGCCCGTATATCTGATGCAAGTGCCGCCATTGCTTCGTCTGAAGCAGCCTTGGGGGATTATGTATTTGCAAACATAGATCGCATATCCTCACAAACAGGAAATGTTCAACTTACAAGTTTAACCTCACAATTGGCAAACCTGGAAAAACAGCGACAAAAAAATATCCTTATGTCGAGCCTTATTAATCGGGTTGTAAAAGATAGAGACTGGTCTGAGCTAACCACAAAATTGGGACTGAATGCCGTGGCAGATCTCGAACAGCAGCGGCGTAAGATTGTTGACGATTTATCACGGTCAGTCGTAGGGGAAGCCGTTTTTGTGAATTTGCAGTATGAGCTTGTTAAAGTCGAAAAACAGATGGAGGAGAAAGCAAAGAGCGAGCTTACTCGCCTAAGTCAATCAAGGTTCAAGATAAGCTCGGAGACCAATAATCTGAAAGGCCAGATAAGAGTTTCAGCAATTTCCAGCGATTTGCCCGCAGATATGGTCACTGAAATATTTGAGTTACAGCAAAACGCAGAAGAAGCAAGAACACAGTATCAGGGGCTGCTGTCGCGCCTGCGTGAAGTTGAAACTCAAGTTGATTTGCAGGTTGCCGATAGCCGTATTGTCTCAGCCGCTCTTCCGCCGGAAAGGCCATCATTTCCCAACAATAAACTGGTTTTGGCATTGGCAGGGTTAATTGGTGTGGGTATTGGGATTGGCCTGGCATTTCTCAATGAACATTATATCGGTGGCTTTACTACACTTGCACAAGTTGAGGCGGTATTGACAACGCCCGTTCTAGCCGTATTTCCAAAACTAAAGGGCAAAGCATCCGCTGACGGTAAGCTGCCAACCTTGGCCATTTTAAACACACCACTTTCAAGTTTTTCTGAAAATGTGCGGCGTCTGCGGATCGGGATTGAGAAGGCTCTTCCTGAAATTGTCAGCGAAAACAGGTCAGGGCGGGTAATATTGGTTTGTTCCGCTGTGCCTTCTGAAGGGAAGACAACGGCCGCTCTTTCTTTGGCAAGAACCTATGCCTTATCGGGGAAGTCCACACTGCTTATTGATGCTGACATGCGCCGTCCTAGTTTGCAAAAAGAGCTTGGTATTGCCGATATTAATAAGGGATTGATGGAAGTTTTATCTGGTCTACCAAGTGCCAATGTACTGTCGAGTGCGATTGTAGAAGACAAGAATACGGACCTTCAAATTCTTGTTGGTTCAAAAAACAGCAAGGTTCCGACCGATCAAATGTTCGCAAGTAATATGTTCAAAAGTTTGATGGCCGTAACTGTTAGAAAATTTGATATTGTAATATTGGACTCCCCTCCGGTTGGCCCCGTAGTTGATGCTTTGTATTTAGCACAATATGCGGATTTCCTGGTGTTTGTTGTTCGTTGGGCGAGCACATCGCAAAACGAGGTGCGAGCAGCATTGTCCAGCATCAAAGACGCTCTACCGGACAATGTTGAAACTGGAATTGTACTAAATCTACAGGAAAAGAAGATGGTGGGGTACCAATATTCCAGCTATGATGGATATTACGAAGAAGGGTAGTTTCGATTTATTACATTTTGTAAGTTTAACAGCAGATTGCAGAATCCAGCAATCAAATTCGACTTTTACATGCTTGACCATTTGACGTTACTTGTATTATAAAAGATTATATTGATGCTGTTTTGTGATGAGTGGATTTGATAGGGAGCTTGAAATGCCTAGTATATTACGAATCGTTTTAGGTGCGATGATAGCCTTGAGCTTGGCACAGGGTGCTGCTTTTGGGCAGGCTGCGTGTTCGGTGAGTAAAGAGGTGGTTGTTAAGGAATGTCTTGCTGGTCCATGTGAATTGACTATTTCAGCAGCTATCAAAGATTTGGATGCTGCGCAAAAAGACCAATGTCTTGCTGAAATTGTCATTTCTTTGGCAGAGGCGGCACAGGCAGATTCCACCAAGACAGCTCAGGCAGTGGCTGCAACCAATGCAGTGTGTCGCCAATTTACAGATCCTAGCCGCGGTGATCAATGCACCCAAATTGCTAGTGCTCTTTCTACTGGCGTCAATATTGATACCGCAGCGTTGGGAGATCAGGCTAGCGGTAACTAAAGCGTGTCGCCGTTAATGTGATTTAGGATTCCAAAATCGGTTAAATTGTGATTCACCTTTACTTTTGAAGGAGAATTACAATGGGCAAACCACATCCGATAGAGTTGCGTGAACGCGTTGTTGCATTTGTTGAAGCAGGTCATACTCACCGAGCGGCAGCGGATCATTTCCGGGTTTCACCACGATTTGTAAATAACATGGTCATCCTGAAGCGGGAAACCGGTTCACTTGAAGCAAAACAACAGGGTCGTCGCGGTGGCGGTAATCCGCCAAGTGATGTGTGTGGTCTTTGTATATTGTAATCAATCCTTCAGTTTTCAATGATAAGAAGCGCCTCGGCAAGATTGTCGAAGAGGTTTTCGTTTAGACATTCATCCCTCAACCTGCCGTTAAAACTCTCGACAAAAGCATTCTGGGTTGGTTCTCCCGGAGCGATGTAAGTAAGCGAGACTCCCTCGTATCGCTTCAATAATTGCCCAGAATAAATAGAATGTGAGCGTTGGGCGTGCCCGTGAGCGTTGGGCGTGCCCCACCTAACGCGAATGTTTTTCGTGCGCTAATGTCCGCTTAAAATAGATGGACATTAAGGATTTTGCTGTGGCACGACGAAAGCGACGTTCATGGAGTGACGAAGAGAAGCACTCGATCTGTTTGCAGACCATGGCACCGGGCGTGTCGGTCTCACAGGTTGCCCGGCGCTACGCGATGAACGCCAACCAGATATTCAACTGGCTAAAGGATGAGCGTTTTGCGCCATCCCCCGACGAGACTGATACCGCTGTTTTTCTACCGATTGAAGTGTGCAGTGAACCAAAACCGCTTCCCTCTGTTTTAGAACCGGGCGCGGCTTGCGGTTCTCATGGCCGTGTAGAGATTGCCCTTTC
>JAAENI010000236.1 GCA_024224595.1 Hyphomicrobiales bacterium | reverse complement strand
TGACTGTCAGGGAAATGTCGTGGTCGTGTCGTGGCGCATCAGTTATTTAAGTGGCAATGGTTGTTCATAAGCAACAGAAAGAAATTCAGTGATCATTAGAAAACTTCGTATGGACAGAGGTTTCTCGCAAGAACAGCTTGCGGATATGGCTGGCGTGAGCACGCGAACATTGCAGCGCATCGAGAGGGGTGCAAATGCGAGCCCTGAAACGCTCAAATGTCTGGCCGCAGTACTGGAAACTGATTTCGCAAGTTTGGGAAAGGAACAGACAATGCCTACAGAAAACGCTCCGATACTCCCGGAATTACAACCTGATGAACGAGAAGCTATGGAATATGTTCGTGATATTAAGGCGTTCTATACGCACGCCATTATTTATGGCGTGGTCATAGTTGGATTAATTATTTTAAACATTGTTACAAGTCCCGGCTATTTTTGGGCTATTTGGCCTGCCCTTGGCTGGGGGATTGGTCTTACAGCCCATGGCCTCAGCGTTTTTGAAATCATCAATTTCTTCGGCGACGACTGGGAGAAACGACAAATTAAGCGGCGAATAGGCCGAAAATGATTGAAAGGATGATGAAGGGTATTTTGAGTGGAGCGCCGATCTGGGTATGGCCTTTGCTGATTTTGCTGTTGTTCATTGGTTACAAAGCATCAAAGCCACGGCAAACCTCCGTCGTTCTGTACTATTTTTTGCCGTTACTCGGCTTGATGCCAATAAACAGCATCTCGCAACTGCCATTTCAAACAATAGCATGGGCTTGCTTTGGAACTGGATATATTGCTGGAGTGATCGGTGGATTTGCTCTGCAAAATAAGTGGTTGCTTGGCAAGCAGGGGCGAACTATTTCGCTATCAGGCGAATGGTTCACAATGTTGGTTTTAATGGTTGTTTTCTGGATGAATTTTGCGAGTGGCATGATGAAAGCAATTAACTATGAAATCTATTCAACATGGGAATTCATTGCACTGTTAACACTCTTGGTTGGAGCTGCTTCAGGAAGTTTTTTTGGCCGTGCTTTGAAAGTATTAGGCTATGTTCGCACCTAATCTTGCCGAACAAACCCAAGCCGGACAATTTCAACCCCTGTCGTGACTACTTCCACATTCTCTCTGCAATCTGCCTTTGCTCTTCACCAAGAGCATTAGCATAAATCGCGGTTGTTTCAATTTTCGAATGCCCCATCCATTTTGAAAGCATATTGAGCGGTACACCCGCCGAAATCCCCGCAACGCCATAGCCGTGCCGCAAGCCCTTCGGGCTGGCATGTGCTCCGGCTTCTATTCCGGCATCATCCATCAC
>JAAENI010000235.1 GCA_024224595.1 Hyphomicrobiales bacterium | reverse complement strand
GTCTGGTTTTGACCGATTTGAAAATAGTGCGAATAAACTACTGACCAAGTTATCTGGTGTATAACTGATTGGTGAATAAAAAAAGCCCAGCATTTTGCTTAATGCCGTTCACTTAAGGAGAGCGGCATTTTTCTTTTTGGCAACAGGGTATCGATTTTTAGATACCTTCAGCACTCTAGGATAACTTCGCTCTCGTTTGCCCTCCAACTTGAATTGACTCGCATTTCTTTCGATATCCAATATCAGTTTAGGGACGTTTCCAGGGGCATAAATTGGCATCTGAGTCAGCTTGTAAATAATGTGTGACGAGGCATCCCTGAAGCTCAATTGATTCGGGAATACACCTTTCAGTGATTTGGCCATCAATATCATTTTGTAGCGGATGAGATTGTATGCAAGCAATAAGCCCCATAGTTCCTGATGGATAAGCTCAGGCAGATTACTCCGTAAGGTAAATCGACTTGCAAGTAGATGCTGCTTCATCTCTCTGTATCCCATTTCAATCTCCCATCGATGGGCATACAGGTCAACAATCTCTGCTCCCGGATAAACCAGAGGGTCAACCATGGAGGTTAGGATACTCACTTCTTTGCCTTTGACTTTGCGTGTTATGAGCCTGGCCTCCAATGTCTGTGGCAAGTCTGGGCGCTTCTTTCTGGCCTGCGGTGATGTGCTCAGTTTCACCAATTTGTCTTGCTTACCCAGATTTCTGACAACCTCATATTGTGTCCCCTTTTTTAACGGCAATAACCAGTGTGTGTTATGGCCTTTGCTATGCCAATCATGCAATAGCCCCAGAGAGTAAAAGCCTTTATCAAACAATGTCAGGCTATTGTCTGGAATACTTGCTACAAGCTGGCTTGCCAAGTTCATCTCGTTGACTTCAACACTGTCGAAGGCGCTGTCGATAAGTAAATGACTGCTTAACTCCATTAGGCATACCATTCGTACCTGAGGATAGCCTGCTTGACTCGCTTTATTCGCCGTGCGGGCGAAGGCTGCGCTGTTCTCCATGCTGTCAGGGGTGCGCCAGACAACGCCATCTACTCCATAAAGGTTTAAGCCACACCAATGAGGATGTTCTGCGCGTTCATGCCAAGTCTGAGCCGTACGATAGAACACGTCCCTTACAACATCACTACCGAGCTTTTTCCGAGCCTGGGTGACGGCACTGCGGGCGACATAATCAACCTCTTGAGGCAAGACAATATCCAACTTATTAATCAACTGACGGACTGATTCGGTCCTAAACAAGGCCATACCAATGACGGTCCATATCATGGCATCCATAGGCAGTTTGCGCTTGCGTAATGTTGCTACGCCATTGGCTTCCAAGCAAGATTGGATAACATCAGGCTCTAACACATCTGCTAGACTGTGAAATTCGGTTAGACGATTGATTGATGTGCGAGCGAGGGCTTCTGATAATTCCATTAAAAAATCCGATGGCTAATGCTCATCGGATTTTCTCAATACCGGAGGATCGGTCAACCGATCAGAAAAATAAATT
>JAAENI010000234.1 GCA_024224595.1 Hyphomicrobiales bacterium | reverse complement strand
GTTTCTTGTTTACACGCAAGCATTTGATGGGCCAAGCCAGTTCAATCGGCAAGGCGCAAAACGCAGTGCGATTTGGTTGATCGGGCAAGTTTTGCAACGCTGCAGATGAACTGGATTGGACCACCGAAGGTCGTTTATTCACGTTTTCTGGACAGCGTTATGCTTTTCTTGTGGTCAACCAGACCACGGCGAAAATCATGCCTTGCCAGTAAACGTGAATAAACGGTCAAATGATTGCGTGTAAACAAGAAGCGGTCTAGTGGCATAGTCCCGAATTCGAGCAGGGACACCAATGTCATTTGTCCCCCTTTCATCCATATTAACGCCATAATTATATTTGGTAGCTTGCTCACAGGTTCCGATTTGTTAGAATCAGATTGGGCTGGTAAGGTGCTATCAAGGGTTGTTTATCAATCAATGATTTGCTTTGATAACTTTGCAAACGACTCAGCGTAAACGATTTAGATTTTTCCATTTCGGCCAATCGCTGACAGATTAACTGGAGAATGACAACTATGTTCAAAATTAACACCGTCCCGGCAATAGCGTTAGCTTTGGCCACGACTTTTGGCGTGATGAGCACTCCCACCAAGGCAAATGCTGAGGAGGTATTCCTCATTCGCGGCGCCATGAATATTTTTTCCGCCGGAATGAATCAGATGACAAGCACTTTGCGTGCGCGCGGTGTGAATGCCAAGTCTCTCTCAAACGGACAATGGAAAGGCGTTGCCAGAGATATTATCAACCGTAATAAAAGCGGCCGTGTTTCATTTCCGATTATCATTGCCGGTCACAGTGTAGGCGGGCAGGAAGCCCCCAAATTCAATGATATGCTGGCAAGAGCCGGCATTCCGGTGGCCCTCGTTATCGGCGTTGATCCAGGCTGGGCAACCCCTCCACCCTTTACCGCCGGCACAACACGCGTCGTCAATTTCTGGGTTGGTGGCACCTCACGTGGCAACCCCTACCGCTCAACGGGCGGTTTCAACGGCACAATCCAGAATGTTGACATTCGTTCTTTTTCTAGCGCTGACCATGTACAAATCGACAAGGACAGAGGCGTTCAATCACGCATTATCGGTCTGATCATGTCTTCGCTCTAGGCAGATACAAAAAATCTTTATGTTAAAAACCGGCTGGAAATGGCCGGTTTTTTCGTTTTCAGCCCAACAACATTTGATTGTGGAGCTTCACAGGTCACGGTTCATCGGTAGCGCCATTGCAAAATTAGATCAATACTGACAATCTGTTCACATCCAATGTTTACACTCAGAATTGGATAGCAATAATTCCTACGTCTTCCCGGCCTTCCTTGGCACGCAAGAAATAATCACTTCTCGGTTGATAGGCTATTTACCAAATATGGCCATTTCCGTACGGGCAATGCGACGGATGGTTTTAAAGATATCATCCAGCGTCTCACTCAATTCTATTTCTCGAGTATATGTGTGGAGTCGTTTTGGTTCATCGGCGCGCAGACGTTCTATCTGGTGTATTGCGATATCCTCGACCAATGCCGAAAAACCAGCTTTCATTTTTCGCACCTCAATCGCCGCATTCACATCCTGGTTTTCCAGCGTATACAATACGCCGATCAGTGCCTCCACAACTTCGCTATGCAGTTCAGCAATTACCGCGGCCGTTGCCGGACTGATCATTACGTTTTCGTCGATCCTTTTTCGCGCCGAGGTCACCATGCCTGTTGCGACATGATCACCTATGTGCTCCAGATCGTTTGAGATCCTTATCAGGCCCATAAGTAACTGGGATTGATCGGCTGGCAGGCTGACAAGACTAATTTGACGCAGATAGCGCACAATTTCACGATGCAGCAGGTCGATCGGTCTGTCCATAACGCGCAGACGGTCGATTTCGAGCGGAGTTCCGGTAGTGACTGTGGGAATTGCCGCTGCAACCATAGCGTGAACAAGCCGGCCAAGATGCAAAATCTCCAACCGAACGGCTTCCATCGCGATAGCTGGAACATCCAGAAATTTGGGATCAAGATGTTTAGGCGCGAACTCTGGTTCGACCGCTGCTGGACGCTCAGGCACCAACGATTCAACGAGTCGGGTGATCTGCTGGGTAAATCCTATGAATATGAACGCATTGATGACATTAAAAAAGGTGTGCACATTGGCCAATTGTCGCGGGATGCTGCTTACATCTGACGCAGCTTGTGCAGGAGAGACCATACGGGCAATGTCAGCGAGTTCTTCAACGAACCCGATCCAGATCAGGACGCCCGCAACGTTGAACAATGTATGTACCATAGCAGCTCGCAGCGCCTCGATTGGTTTGCCTATCGCGGCAAGCAGCGCGGTAACACAAGTTCCTATGTTTGCACCAAGGGCAAGCGCAATCGCGGATTCCAACCCTATCAATCCCTGACTGGCCATGACGATCAATATGCCAGTTGTAGCGGACGAAGACTGGACCAGCGCCGTAAAGCCTGCACCGACCATTGCGGCCAGTAGCACGTTATCAAGTGTTACCATGAAGTCGAGAAACGGCTCATAGCTGCGCAATGGTTTCATTGCATCAGACATTATCGCCATACCGAAGAATACCATTCCGAGACCGAGAATAATGCGTCCGTATTCGCGGTGCGACTTTTTCTTCGCGATGAGCGAAACAAAGAACCCGAGCGACAGAACCGGCAAGGCAAACGCAGTGATCTTGAACGCCAGAATTTGGGCAGTGATTGTGGTGCCGATATTGGCACCAATGATCACGGCCACGCTTTGAGCCGTAGTCATGAGGCCAGCAGATATAAAACCCACCAGCAATACTGTCGTAATTGATGAAGACTGAATGATGGCTGTGATGGATGCACCGGCAGCCAACCCCAGAAAGCGATTGTCTGTCATCCGAGCAAGAATCGTCTTTAAAGATGCGCCCGCTACTTGTTTCAGCGCGCGGGTCATTATGTCCATCCCGAACAGGAACAAGGCCAACCCTCCTATTAGGCCCGTGAATAGCGCTGTATTATCGAGTTCGGTCATGTGCGCGTTCGCTTCATTAGGGGAGCATTACGTTGTGTATCTCCGGGCGGAACATCTTACTGTCTCGACCATTTACAGGATATCTTCGGAAGGATTGATAGCAATCATTTCACAGTCGCTCCATGATTTAGGTCAATTTGCCCACGTGCAAATTCCCCAGTCTCTTCACTAGGCCAAAGTGTGAGTTGCTTCTCTAGTTGGGCGCTTGGTAAATGTAGCCTCTTTAGTTCCCCCTAGTTCCAACGAGTTCCGCTGGGAACCGTGTGTTCTCGCTCCCCCAGCGCTCCCCCCGAGGAATTATGAGCAAACTGGGTGGTTGGGATTTCAAGCGATCAAAATATCCATATGTCCATAGCTGATTCTATTTCCGCTGTAATATTCATTCTCTAATTTTTCCGGTTTCTGACCCCACTAGTTGGTCCCATTTTCCAGAAAATGGGGAATTAAGCCCACTGGTGCTGTCCTTCTTGGGTCGTGAATCTAAAGAGGCCAGGCACCAATGATCTGGAGCATGAAGCCTACCACCAACAGCACTAGTCCTGTGACGAGCAGAATTCTGCGCCGCGGTTTTGCATGCCCTTTCAAAATGTACTCGTGTGCCGCTGTAGCTCTCCCGCTGAAATCTTCCATTGCAAATCTCTCTTCAAGCAATCGAATTGCCTCAGCTATGTTCTCAGGCATATCAGTGACATCAATTTCCGGTAAACCATCAGCTTTTTCGCCTAAAGGTGCCGCACCCATCATCAATGGCCCCTCTCTTTCTGGATCTTCATGCTTTCCAAGAAATGCCTTTAGTCCGAAGGTCACTAAAAACGCCTCTCCGAACAAAACGGTCACACCAACAATATCCAGCGCTATACCGGCAATGGTCCACCAGCTTTGCGCAGTTCCCAGTACTTCGCCAAATTCCACCTAGAAATCCTGTGACCTAAATGTGACCCAACTCCCCAGAAAACCCTATATACACGTAACCGGGGCAAAAAGGCGGGCAGTTTTTTTCTCGCCGGGGATTCCCTTTTTACTCAAGTTATGAATCAATCGACTTATGGCCGAATCGCCCCTTGATATTGACGCACTGGATATTGCTGCTCTGAAGGCACTGATTTTGGAGTTGCTTGAGCAGGGTGTGGTGCGCGATGGCGAGAATG
>JAAENI010000233.1 GCA_024224595.1 Hyphomicrobiales bacterium | reverse complement strand
AGTGACTTCCTGGTTTGAGATATTTCATCAATATTGTTAATAGTTCAGGATCAGCAGGCATTCCAGAGGCAACGCCCATCACCAGGTTATAGTCAAGCTTGTCAACCATACCAACGTCCTGAAACATCCCCACAGCCCGGACAATTCCCACATCAAAGCATTCAAATTCGGGACGCGTATCCATTTCTTTCATCACAGCAAGTAGTTCTTCAATTTTTTCAACTGGATTTTCGAACAGCATCGGTGGCCAAGCCCAAGAGCCGTTTGATCTTGCTTTTAGATAATTTAAACTACCGGCATTGCAGGCAGCAATTTCCGGTTTCCCTGCACGAATACAATCAATAGGGCCCTGCTGATCTCTGTCGATGGTACCCGTAGTAAAATTCAGAATTACATCAGGACACGCATTTCTTATAGCGTCCGCAATTTCCATGGCAACAGATGGTTGCCAACTTGGAAGATGGCCTTTGCCATCCTCTTGTTGGCGAAAATGAATATGCATGCAACTGGCTCCTGCATCATAAGCTTCTCTGGCAGATGCTGCCATTTCAGCAGCAGTAACCGGAACAGGATGCTGCTTTGGATCAGTGAGTACACCTGTTATTGAGCATGTAACCACAGCTTTGT
>JAAENI010000232.1 GCA_024224595.1 Hyphomicrobiales bacterium | reverse complement strand
TCATTTCATTGATTTTTGCAGCACAAAATTTAACCTCCGGAATCTTTCCAAACGGATCAAGCGCTGCATTGGTCAGGCGGTTGGCGGGTGATTCAACAAAACAGAACGGTATGAAAATCATTCCATCTGCGACCTCACGATCTTCACGCAATACAGCTTCAATCGTTCCACGCCTTGTCGATACCTCAATCAGCTGGCCACTTTTCAATCCCTGTTTGTCAATCTCCCGGCCATTCATGACAGCGATGCCTTCTGGTTCGATATCATCAAGAACCTGAGAACGCCTGGTCATTGCTCCTGTGTGCCAGTGCTCCAGCAATCGCCCGGTGGTCAACACCATCGGATATTCATCATCCGGCACTTCGTCTGGCGCCAGTAAATCAGCAGGAACGATTTTGCCTCTGCCATCTTCGGTGGGGAATCGATCGCGAAAAATAACGGCATTACCTGGTTTGTCGGGACCGTCAGCTGGATAGGTTACACAACCCTCGCGCTCGAGACGTTGCCAATCAATATTTTTGAGTGAGGACATCTGTGTTTGCATTTCAGCATATACATCACTGACATGCTGATAGCTCCAAGGTAACCCCAGCCCATTTGCCAACTTACAAATCAAGTGCCAATCCTGGAGCGCCTCTCCAGGTGTGGATACAGCCTCGCGCCCCAACTGAACCTGACGATTGGTATTGGTGAAGGTGCCCGACTTTTCTGCATGGGCGGAAGCCGGGAATACGACATCAGCATGCCAGGCAGTCTCGGTCAAAAATATATCCTGAACAACCAGGTGGTCAAGTTTTGCCAACGCAGCCCTCGCATGCAACTGATCAGGGTCTGACATCGCCGGATTTTCACCCATTACATACATGCCGGTAATAATGTCATCATGAATTGCATCAATTATTTCAACAACAGTCAGTCCTTTTTTCGGATCCAACGTCTGACCCCATGCATTTTCATACAGAGCTTTGATATCGTCATTTTCTACCGATTTATAATCGGGATAAAACATTGGGATCAAGCCTGCATCCGATGCACCCTGAACGTTGTTTTGCCCGCGCAAGGGATGCAATCCAGTCCCCTCACGCCCAACCTGTCCGGTTATCAGTGCAAGCGCGATAAGGCAACGCGCATTATCAGTTCCGTGCGTGTGTTGCGAAATACCCATTCCCCAGAATATGATCGAGCGCTCAGATCCGGCATATATGCGGGCAATTTCGCGGATAGTGTCGGCCTCAACACCACAAACTTCCGACATCGCCTGGGGAGAAAAGTCTTTGACTTTCTCCTGCAAAGCGGCAAACCCAGTGACATGGGCTTGAATATATTGTTCATCATAAAGGTTTTCCTCGATGATCACATGCAACATTGCATTTAGCAGAGCGACGTCAGTGCCGGCGGAAAACTGGATGGGATGAGAGGCGTATCGCATCAAATTCTGCTGGCGCGGATCCAGAACAATCAGTTTTGCACCCCGTTTTGCTGCCTGCTTAATATAAGTCGCGGCAACCGGGTGATTGGTCGCTGGTCGACAGCCAATGATAATAATACAATCAGCCTGCTCAGCGGCCTTGAATGGAGCCGATACAGCACCTGATCCAATCCCCTCCAAAAGGGCGGCAACAGAAGACGCATGACAAAGTCTTGTACAATGATCAACGTTATTGGTTCCAAAACCCTGACGGATCAGTTTCTGAAACAGGTATGCTTCTTCATTGGATCCTTTTGCAGATCCAAAACCGCAAAGCGCATCACCACCGCTGTTTTTCAATATTTTTTTGTAACCATCAACAGCCCGTGCCATCGCCTCTTCCCAGGACGCCTCCCGGAAAATATCCATCGGGTTAATCTGGTTCAAGTCAGTGTCACCTGACTTGGGTGCGTCATCGCGGCGGATCAATGGTTTGGTTAACCGATCAGGGTGATGAATGTAGTCGTATCCAAAACGGCCCTTGACACAAAGTCGATTATCATTTGCCGGACCTTGTCGCCCGTCGACCTGAACGATCTTGTTATCCTTGACCATTATCGTGGTCTGGCATCCCACTCCACAGAACGGGCAAACTGAATCAACTTTCTTGTCAAAGTCATTGATTTTACGTGTTTTATGATCTTCGTCCATTAAAGATTTTTCGAATAAAGCACCGGTGGGACAGGCCTGTACACATTCACCGCACGACACACAGGTGGAAGATCCCATCGAATCACTGAAGTCAAATACCGGAACACTGTTACTGCTTCGCCCACCCATGCCCAAAACATCATTTACCTGAACTTCCCGACAAGCGCGAACACATGCTCCACAGGCAATACAAGCATCCAGATTCACAGCGATAGCTGGATTTGAAACATCATGATTTTGGTTGATCTGACCTTTGGCGAATTTGGATGGCAAGCGATCGCTACCGGTGATCCCCCAGTTGCTTGCCCAATTCCAAAAATCCGATTGGCCATCAGGCGTCAGATCCGGTTCGTTCATATCGGCTGCCAGCAGTTCGAAAACCATTCGTCTGGATTTGTCAGCACGATCACTTTTACTATTAACAATCATACCCTCAGATGGCTTTCGGATACATGAAGCAGCCAAAACCCGCTCACCTTCAATCTCGACCATGCAGGCACGGCAATTTCCGTCCGGTCGATAGCCCGTCTTGTCAAGATGGCACAGGTGTGGAATTCGCGAACCATGCCGTTTTGCTACCTCCCAGATAGTTTCATCAGGATTAGCGTTTACGGCTTGATCATCCAAGGTGAATGAAATTTTGTCAGGCATAACGATCCCCATCTAACTGTCATTGCGGCGATTAAAGCTTGTTCTGTTCAAGAGGGTAATAGATACCACTGCCATTGAATTTGGTCCTCGCGATAACTGCGCCAACAACACACCAAAGATCAGAGGCAAGAACTCGAGCATTACAAATCATCCCTGAAATGGACCAGCAGATGATTAACCGGATTAGGTGCCGCCTGTCCCAATCCGCAGATCGATGCATCACGCATGACCTGCTCCAGATCGCGGATAGCCTCCTCGTCCAATGAACCACCACTGCTCAAAAGCGCTACCATTTTTTCTGTTCCACCCCGGCATGGTGTACATTGTCCGCAGCTTTCGTGAGTAAAAAATTTGAGCAAATTTAATACGGCTTCCTTTATGTTGTCCTGATCGGACAAGATTACGACAGCATGTGAACCGACAAAGGCACCATGACTGGCCAATGGTTCACCAAAATCAAGTGCCAGATGATCCATTGATGCAGGTAAAATTCCACCGGATGCACCGCCGGGCAGATAGGCTTTGAACGAATGCCCTTCAGCCATTCCGCCGCAATAATCGTCTATCAGTTCGCGAACAGTAACCCCTGCAGGGGCTAATTTGACACCAGGATTTCTTACACGACCAGAAACCGACCAGGAACGAATTCCCGGGTGCCCGTCTTTGCCCCTTTTGGCAAACCATTCAGGACCCTGCTCAATGATATCGCGAATCCACCATAAGGTCTCAACATTGTGATTAAGCGTGGGCTTTGAAAACAGTCCGGTTTCGGCGATGTAGGGAGGACGGTGACGTGGAATACCACGTTTTCCCTCGATACTCTCGATCATCGCGCTTTCCTCACCACAGATATAGGCCCCTGCTCCGCGCCTCAATTCGATGAAGCCCGATGTAATGGTGCCCGCCTTTTCCAACGTGTCAATTTCCCGTGCCAGTATTTTAAGCACCGCGGGATACTCATCTCGCATATACAGATAAATACGTTCTGCTTCGACAAAATGGGCGGCAATCAGCGCGCCTTCAAAAAGCCGGTGAGGATCGCGTTCGAGAAAATAGCGATCTTTAAATGTACCAGGCTCCCCCTCATCGCCATTAATAGTCATCAGCCGGGGAGCGTCATAGCCGCGAACAAATTTCCATTTCATGTGAGCTGGAAATCCGGCACCACCCAATCCACGAAGCCCTGATTTATCGAGTAATTCCAGCATTGAATCGAAATCCATGCCAAGTCCGGGTATGCCGGCGCGAATCTTCAATAGACTGTCATAGCCACCCATTTGGGTATAGCGATCAAAATTGATATATTCTGGCAACAACGATCCCAGTGACTCTGTGGAATTGCCGACCATTGGCAAAATTTCAGCAGCAGTTGCATTGCCAATTTCACGATTTCCTACTCTGACTGCCGGAGCAACGTCGCACCCGCCCATGCACGGTGCGCGGACAATGCGAACTTCATCAGGCTCACAGCCAGCTTGCAGATCGCTGATCAACCGTTCACATCCTGCCATCATACAGGATATTGAATCACAGACGCGAATGGTCAGTGGCGCTGGTTCCGCCTCCCCTTCCTTTACAATATCGAAATGGTCGTAAAACGAAGCGACTTCGTAAATTTCAACCTGGGAAAGCCGCATTTCTTCGGCCAAGGCACGAAGGTGTCTGGCATGCAGACAGTTATACCTGTCCTGAATTTGGTGCAGATACTCAATCAGCATGTCGCGTGGATGGGGTGCAGGTCCCAATAGTTGTTTTATATCCAGCAACGCATTTTCATCAAGCACCCTACCTTTTTGCTGGTTTTTTCTCCTGCGATTACCCTTTTGCCCCATCTGGACCGCTATCCTTACCGTTGCTAGTAACTTGGATTAACCTAATAACGAATGATCGATATTGAAAGCCTAGAACAAGCCTTGAATATCGCCTTTATTGTCCAGGTGTATTGCCTCGGCACTAGGTGTTCTTGGAAGGCCGGGCATTGTCATGATTTGTCCGCATACAACCACAACAAAACCTGCGCCTGCTGATAAACGTACTTCGCGGATCGGAAGATTATGACCAGTAGGAGCGCCGCGAAGTTCTGGATCTGAACTAAACGAATATTGGGTTTTTGCCATGCAAACCGGCAAATTACCATGTCCTGCATCTTCCCAGCTTTTCAACTGGTCACGAATTTTCTTATCGGCCATCACTTCATCGGCGCGATAAATACGCTTGGCGACAGTCTCAATTTTCTCAAACAACGGCATTTCATCTGGATATAACGGTGCAAATTGTGCAGTGCCGTTGTCGATAATTTCAACTACCTTGCCGGCCAGATCTACAGTTCCCTTTGAACCGTTTGCCCAGTGGGTGCAAATTATTGCTTCAGATCCCTGGGTAGCGACATACTTTTTAACTGCCTCAACTTCAGCCTCAGTATCGTCGGTGAAGTGATTGATGGCAATAACCGCCGGGACACCGAATTGTTTGATATTCTCAATATGGCGCCCCAAATTTGCACAACCTTCGACAACAGCAGGCACATTTTCCTCACCCAAATCAGCTTTGGCAACACCACCATTCATTTTCATCGCCCTGATCGTCGCAACGATAACAACAACATCGGGTGAAATACCAGCTTTGCGACATTTAATATTGAGAAATTTTTCTGCACCAAGATCTGCACCAAATCCAGCTTCGGTGACAACGTAATCAGCTAATTTCAATGCTGTTTTCGTCGCAACGACCGAATTGCAACCATGGGCAATATTGGCAAATGGCCCGCCGTGAACCAGGGCAGGATTATTTTCCAATGTCTGAACAAGGTTTGGCTGCATTGCGTCTTTCAACAAGACTGTCATCGCGCCATCAGCCTTGAGGTCACGACAATACACCGGCGTTCGGTCACGACGATAGGCGACAATTATGTTACCAAGCCGCTGTTGCAGATCTTCGAGATCATTAGAAAGGCACAAGATTGCCATCACTTCTGAGGCAACAGTGATATCAAATCCGGCTTCGCGGGGAAATCCATTGGTTACCCCTCCCAGGCTTGCGGTAATTTCGCGAAGCGCACGATCATTCATGTCGAGAACACGCTTCCAGGAGACGCGGCGGCTGTCAATATCAAGTTTGTTGCCCCAGTAGATATGGTTATCAATCATTGCGGACAACAAGTTGTGGGCGGAAGTTATTGCGTGAAAATCGCCGGTAAAATGCAGGTTCATGTCTTCCATCGGCACGACTTGGGCAAAACCGCCACCTGCGGCACCACCCTTCATACCAAAACATGGCCCCAGGGAAGCTTCGCGGATACAAATCGCCGCCTTTTTGCCAATCGCATTCAGTCCGTCACCCAATCCAACTGTCGTAGTCGTTTTGCCTTCACCAGCCGGCGTTGGATTAATCGCTGTAACCAGTATTAACTTTCCGTTGCTTTTATCCGCTTGTGCCTTGATAAACTCCGCTGAAATCTTTGCCTTATCATGACCGTAGGGGACAAGATCTTCCGAAGAAATACCCAATTTGGCGCCAATCGCCTGAATTGGCTGTTTGTTCGCTTCGCGCGCAATTTCAATATCGGTCTTAACGTTCATTGTCTTTCCAATTCAAGCTGATAAATGTTAGGGTATAGAAGGTACTTCAAAATTTTTACTTAGTGCGATCAGAACAATACGTCATGCAATTCTGATTATTTTGACGCCAGCATTAATCATTTCAATCGCAGTGACTTTGCTAAAATAGACAAAAATATACCCAAAACAGACAAAAACAATTATGACTGTTCAGATAAGGCAATTCCTGAATATTGTGCAGTTTTTATATGCTCATTCCAAATCATCCAGCTTGAAATTAGCAAGGACGCCAACTCACTTCAGTTCCATCTACCCATAGATAACTGACATCGCGGTTTTATCAACTGTATTGCTGTACGGAGCTTCCGGCGAGCGCTGCAATATTTAATAATCCCCGGGCTGTAATTGACGGAGTGACCACATGGGATTTGTTTCCCATACCCATCAATATTGGCCCAACTTCAAGAGCATTTGCCAATTGTTTCAGTGTATTCCTGACACCACTTGCTGCATCTGCATTGGCAAAAATGAGCGCGTTAGCTGATCCTGTCAGGCGTGAGTTGGGGAAATTACGTTGCCGAAGTTCAGGATCCAATGCTGCATCCGAATGCATTTCACCCTCATATTGAAAACCCAAATCCATATCATCCAGAATTTGTAAAGCGGCACGCATTCGACGGCCAGAAGAAATGTCCAAATTGCCAAATTGTGAATGGCTGCAAAGTGCAATCTTGGCCTCAAGGCCAAAACGCTTGATATGACGTGCGGTGCCTATCACTATTTCCGCGATTTGCTCCCCTGTGGGTTCAGGATTAACGTGGGTATCAGCAATGAATACTGAACGGCTTTCCAGTATCATCATGGATAGCGCGCCAATTGGTTTTAAACCGTCACGCCCCAGAACTTGTTGTACATATTTCAGATGCCAAAGATATTGACCAAATGTTCCACAGATCATTGAATCTGCATCTTTGATATGCACCGCAATGGCAGCAATCGCGGTCGTGTTGGTACGTAAAATAGCTTTTGCCAATGCTGGCGTTATCCCGCGGCGTTCCATTAATTTGTGGTAGGTAGCCCAATAATTGTGAAAACGGTCATCTTTATTGGGATTAATTAGTTCAAAATCACGTCCGGGACGAATGGGGAGTCCGTACTCTTCGCAACGTGCCTCAATAACCTCGGGGCGGCCGATCAGGATTGGCTTGTCAATCGTTTCTTCAAGCATGTTGAGTGAAGCTCTCAAAACGCGTTCACTTTCTCCTTCCGCAAATATGATACGCCGCTCTGATACTTTTGCCGCTTCAAATACCTTACGCATCACCATGCCGGATTTATAGACGGAATTGTCGAGTTTTTCACGATAACCGCCAATATCCTCAATCGGTCTGGTTGCTACGCCAGTATCCATTGCAGCTCTTGCTACTTCAACAGCCACTTCCGCCAGTAATCGCGGATCAAAGGGTTTGGGAATCAGATATTCCCGACCAAACACAAGCTTCTCATTTTCATAAACAGCGGCGGCCTCTGCGGCTGTAGATTTGCGGGCCAAACTAGCTATGGCATTTACACAGGCAACTTTCATCTCAGCATTTATCTCTGTTGCACCGACATCTAATGCACCACGGAAAATAAACGGAAAACAAAGAACGTTGTTCACCTGATTGGGATAATCTGATCTTCCCGTTGCAATAATCGCATCTGGGGCAACCGATCTTACCGCTTCCGGCATAATTTCGGGATCAGGGTTTGCCAGTGCAAATATGATCGGTTCATCAGCCATTCGTGAAACCATGTCTGGAGTGAGGGCTCCTGGTCCTGATAGTCCCAAATACATATCAGCGCCATTATAGATATCATCAACATCGCCAGGCAAACGATCAATTGCGAACTCTGCCTTCTCAGCTGTTAGATCGTTGCGCCCTGTATGAACAATGCCACTACGATCAACCATAACAATGTTTTCTCGCTTTAATCCCAGCGTCAACAATACATTTAGGCAGGCGATCCCAGCGGCACCACCACCTGCAGTCACAATTTTGATATCCTCAAATTTCTTGTTAACAACCAAAAGCGCATTTGTAGCAGCAGCACCGACAACGATTGCAGTACCATGCTGGTCATCGTGGAATACCGGGATATTCATTTTTTCCTGACAACGCTTTTCGACAACGAAACAGTCAGGCGCTTTTATATCTTCCAGATTGATAGCGCCAAATGTCGGTTCAAGGGCCGCAACAATATCTGCAAATTTCTCCGGGTCGCTTTCATTAACTTCAATGTCAAAACAATCAATATTGGCAAACTTCTTAAACAAGACCGCCTTGCCCTCCATTATTGGTTTTGAAGCCAGAGCGCCAATATTTCCCAACCCCAGTGCGGCTGATCCATTCGACACCACAGCCACAAGATTTCCGCGGGAGGTATATTTAGCCGCTGTGACCGGGTCTCTTACAATTTCAAGACAGGCATCCGCCACTCCAGGAGAATAGGCGAGAGAAAGATCACGCTGATTGGCAAGTGGCTTGGTGGCGCGAATCTCCAGTTTTCCGGGTTGGGGAAATTCGTGAAACCTTAAAGCCATCTGCCTTTGAGATTCGCGTTTTTCCGCCTGTGAGTCGTTATCCGTTTTCTGTTTTTTATTCACGCCTGCCAACTCCATTGCACTTTTTCTGAATTTAAAACGTTGCGGGTTTGATACCTGATTGCAAGTGATTTTCGAATAATAGGGTTTATTTTCGTAAAATAAAAATCAATCAAAGAGGAATTCAGGACTTTCAAGTGGGGCTTTTAACATCCTGGTAAAGTCATTGGTATTTCCAAATATCTAAATGTTTTCAAAATTCACCGGTTATTCCCGGTTATAACAGCTAGGGTACTTCCGGTTTATTCTGAATCATTTGATGCTTCAAATCAGTTTATTCGGGCAAGCGGTGATCGTAGCACGATGCAGCGCGTCGGTCGAGTTCGTAACGATGCAGACAAGCTGATTTAGCACATCCCCAAAGCAGAGAAGGGCCGATTTTTCGCGCTTACTGGACTTTGTTGGTAAACGGTACTTTGTCCTGTGTGGATAACTCCCTATTTGCAAGCCTTTTTTTAAAGTGATTGTATTTTGTCAGATGCAGTCTTGTGTTCGGCCTGCTAACGCGACACACATGGCCGTTGGCCCTCACTCTTGTCTTGCTACGCAATTAACTGTCGGGCAATGGAGGCGATTGTAAGCGGTACCGGCTCCCCATCTTCCGCTGTTGACATCGGTGTCAACACCGGAGTAAATTTCCACCGTTTACCGGAGTAAAAGTACACCACTTGATTGTTACGGAGGGTTGTCCATAGGCCCGCACTGTGGAGTGCCTACCATAAGGCTGACGCAGCAGGGCGGGACTGTGGTCAAGCCGGGCTGTTGGGTTATTCGGGTTTGATTTTTTTGTGCTGACGGCTGTGCTTCAGTCGTGTGCGTTTGGGGAACCCCACCTGACGCGTGTTGATAGCATGAGTTAGTGTCCACTTATTCATGGTGGACACTAACGCGGGAAAAGCGATCGTGTTAGGTGGGGTTCCCCAAACGCTCACGTTGTATCGCTTCTCCAGCAACACCGGCTTCGTAGGCTTCTGTAATCAGTGTGGCACGAGCCACGTGCGGATAAACTCCATCCGGCAATCCAACCTTGCGCGCATATTTATCAAAAAGTCGGTAAAACTGTCGGCGGGTGAGGGAGTGTCCGGGTTTTCCATTGCG
>JAAENI010000231.1 GCA_024224595.1 Hyphomicrobiales bacterium | reverse complement strand
TAAAATCACTATTGCCCAACTGGAAGTAAAGATAGACCATATGTTGGATGACATCATCAAAAATGGAGTTCAGCCCGAAGAATTGGATCATGCGAGGAATTCAATGATAAAATCTGAAGTTTATTCAAGAGATAGTCAGACAACGATGGCTAGAATTATTGGTGCGGTGTTTACAGCAGGTGGTGATTTGGGTGATGTAGTTGATTGGACCAGCCGATTAAAAAAAGTAACGGTGGAAGATGTCAATCTGGTCGCTCGCAAATATCTGTTAAAAAGCCGATCAGTGACCGGTTATCTGCTACCCAAAAAGCAGATACAAAAAGCCGATAAGTCTTGAACCCAAGGGACAGTATAACAAATGAAAACATTATTGGTTGTTTTATCCAGCCTGCTTGCACAATTGTTGGTACCAGGTCAGGTATTTGCGGTTGATATTCAAAAAGTAGTATCTCCCTCTGGCATCAAAGCCTATCTTGTTGAAAATTATAACTCTCCGCTGATTACACTCTCGTTTTCTTTTGCGGGTGGAGCGAGCCAGGACCCTTTGGGTAAAGAGGGCGTTACCCGTTTGCTCTCGACCATGCTGGATGAAGGGTCAGGCGATATCGATGGTTCAGATTTTCAGGCTTTGACCGAGAAATTGGGAGTGGAAATTGGCTTTCGTGCTGAACGGGACTATTTTACCGGTAGATTGCAAACCTTATCAGAAAATTCCGCCAAAGCTTTCGATTTACTGCGCCTTGCTCTTAATGAGCCCAGGTTCGATATCCAGCCGCTGGAAAGAATGCGTCAGGCAATATTGGTTGGTCTTAAAAGGGCCAAAACTAATCCCAGCTCAATCGCATCCAGAACTATGCGCAAAGCTCTGTTTAGTAGCCATCCCTATGCCAGATCAACAAGTGGCAGTGTTGAAACGCTATCCCTTTTGAGGCGGGATGATTTGATTGATATTCATCATCGTTTGCTGGTTAAAAAGGATCTGGTGATTGGGGTGGTTGGGGCGATTAGCAAGGCGAAGCTGGCGCATGTTCTGGATTATGTATTTTCCGAATTACCAGATCATTCTCAACTCGCTTCCATTCCTGAGGCCAAATTGGAATTTGGCAAAAAAATCGAAATGCAAATGGACATTACTCAATCAATTGTCAGTCTGGCACTTCCTGGATTGAAACGTCAAAACCCGGAGTTTTTTGCCGCATTCCTAGCTAATCATATATTGGGAGGAGGTACATTTTCTTCCAGATTATATGATGAAGTGCGGGAAAAACGAGGTTTGGCTTACTCAGTATTTTCGCAACTGGCAACATTCTCACATGCAGCCTATACGCTGGTTGGATTAGCGACCAGTTCATCAAAAGTAGATGAGGCAGTAAATATAATTCGTGGTCAGTTAAATGAAATGGCAAAAAATGGGCCAACCGCTGAAGAATTGGCGGCGGCGAAAAAATATGTGATAGGTTCTTATGCAATCAGAAATCTGGATACATCGGTTAAGGTTGCCAGTGTCTTGGTAGCAAGTCAGCAAATTAACCTCGGCATTGATTATATTGATCGACGAGAGATGCTTATTAATTCTGTCACATTGGAAGAAGTTAAACGCGCTGCATCAAAATTGCTAAACCATGAACCAACTCTGGTTATAGTCGGTCCCACTGGAAAAAGTTGATCAATAACAATTTTTGATGATAAATTGGCACATGCTTGTGCGCCGTAAATATTTGGCCGGAAGGGTTAATTAGCCAAATATTCAATTGCTGGAGATATGCCAACGAAGTATGTAAATGCCATGCTAAGGGCGACAGGCTCTTGTTTCGAACTACACTCTGGGCTGATAACAGGACTATGAATAATGACTAAAATTGGCCTAGCTTTGGGTGGTGGTGGTGCGCGCGGCATTGCTCACATACATGTGCTTGAGGCATTTGATGACCTGGGTATCAAGCCCTCAGTAATATCAGGCTCTTCCATTGGTGGAATTGTTGGTGCTGGCTATGCTGCTGGCATGAGTGGGGCTGAGGTGCGAGAATACGCAATCAAGACTTTTACCAAGAGTTCCAAAATTCTGTCAAAATTCTGGAATACGCCTAGACCAGCAGTTGGCAAGTTATTCGATAAGATTCCAAACAGATTTGCGGAAATCGACCCCTTGAGAATAATGAATTCATTTTTACCCTCGGGCCTGCCGCGTGAATTTTCACAGCTCACTATTCCAATGAAGATCATTGTTGCTGATTTTTATGACATGACTGAGTTAGTTCTATCTGAAGGAGATTTGTTTCAGGCATTGGCCGGCACCGCTGCAATCCCGGTACTTTTCAGGCCGCAGATTATTAATGAGCGTTTGGTTGTAGATGGTGGTATTTTGAACCCAGTCCCATTTGATGTTTTTGGTGATGACATGGATTTGGTAGTTGCGGTCGATGTTGTTGGCAGACCAGTGGGAAATAATCCCAATTTACCCTCTCGTAGAGAACTGGGTTATGGGACACTGCAATTATTGATGCAGAGGATTACCAGTTTAAAAATCGAACAAAAAAAACCTGATCTAATGATAAGGCCAGATATTCATGGGTATCGGGTACTGGATTTTCTCAAAACCGAGGAAATTCTCTGGAATACATTTGAGACACGTCAAGACACCAGACAACGCCTCGAGAAATTGCTGAAAACTCTGTGAGTTGTTTTTTTGATATGGTCAACCGATATTACAGCTTTTGGTCAATTTGATCTTTTTTCGGTAATTGCCTGATCACTTGAAAACATACCAATATGGCTGCAATTCCAAATAATATTCCACCGATTCCAAATCCAGCCAAGGCTCCATTTGCACCCCAGTGTGAGCCAACCCAGACAAACGGTATCGTGCCCAGTGTCGCTCGACCCCAGTTAAAAAATGTCGAGAGAATCGGGTAACCCAAATTGTTAAAAGCCGCATTGGCAACAAACAAACCGGCCTGAAAAAGATAGGTTCCGCCAATAACCAGACTGAAGAATTTTACCAACGCCGCCGCTTCATTTGTGGCATCAAATATGAAGATAATCTGATCGGCAAAAATGGCCAGCAATAACCAGGTGAAAAGCGTATAAACGAACGCGAATTTCAGGCTGTCCCACATTGTTGAGTTGAGTCGATCATACCTTTTTGCTCCCAGGTTTTGTCCCAGTATTGGTCCTACGGCAGCAGATAGAGTAAATATGGCAACAAAGGCCAGGGGCACCAGTCGACCAATGATGACCCAGCCAGCTACAGCACCATCGCCAAACTCTGACATCATAGCTGTCATATAGGCATTGCTAAATGGAGTGGCGATTTGGGTTAGTACTGCGGGAACGCCTATGATCAGAAAAGGTTTGATCAGTTTCAATAATTGCGAGCGGCTGGGGACCGCTATCATTTTGTGAACATAACCAGCCCCATACAGCCCAATTAATGTCAGAACAATGCGGGTGATAAAGGTCGTAATTGCTGCGCCTCGAATACCCAGATCCAAGTATATAATGAAAATGGGATCGAGAATTGCAGCAGTAATACCAGCGCTTAAAGTCACAAACATGGCTCTTTTTGCATCACCTATTGCTCGCAACAGGCCGGAACTACATATCCCCACACCCAGCAAAGGTATTGAAAAGGTCACAATTTGCATAAAATCCAATGCCACTTCGTGTGTTTTTCCGGTGGCGCCAAGAAGAGTCAGGATTGTCGGCAACATTGGATACAGGGTGATGGCAATAAAACCGTTTAAAGACAAAACATATACCAACGTTGAGCCAACTTTGATTCGGGCGTCATGAAGGTTCCCTGTTCCCAATGCCCTGGAAACCAACGCTGTTGCGGAAATAGTAAAACCTACGTTGGTTGATACTGTAAAAAACATGATTGTGGAGGCATAACCAACGGCCGCAGTTAGTGCCTGATCACCCAGAGTTGAGATATAAAACAAATTTAAGACATCTACTGCAAATACAGAAACCAGGCCGATGGCCCCCGCCAGTGTCATCGTAATCACATGACGCAACGTTGAGCCAGTTACAAAAACCGCTTTTGCGCGGTGTACTGGCTGAGATTCAGCAGCTTGCTCGGTCAAAGGCTGGATTCCTGAAAGGTTCGGACAATAAACGGGCTATAGAAATTAACGTTATTAGAGTTTTCACAACACCCTTGTGAGAATTCTCGCCCAGAGTTTGATTTTACAAAAATAGTTTATTATCAAGTGTAATTCTGCAAATCAGGATAGGATACGTGTAGGAGATTTTCCGCTTGCTGTGTGTAATTTGCGGGAAACAATTTATATCAGCTGTGAAAAACCAAACCAGGATTGAGGCTGACAACAAAACACAAAACTTGATGCAACTGCAATAGGCCATTATGCAGACAAACAAAAGGATATTATATGCCCACATCAATCCGTCTGAGTTCGCTTGAAGATCAAGCCGCCGAGCTTGTTGGACTCGCTCTCAAAGCCGGAGCAGATCATTGCGATTGTGTTGTTGCCAGAAGTCAGTCTCTCGGAATTTCTGTTCGCGATGGTAAATCCGAGGACACGGACCGTTCTGAAAGCGATGCCTTTTCGTTACGTGTATTTTGTGGAAAGCGTACTGCCAGTGTCGCTGCAAATCAGGCTGATAATTTATCCACTTTGTGCGACCGCGCTGTCGCCATGGCCAAGGTGTCACCCGAAGACCCCTTTGCGATGCTCGCACCCGCAGAACGTCTGGCTAAGAATATTCCAGACCTGGATTTGTTTGACAGCAGCGAGCCGAAAATAGCAGCAATGATGACCTCGGCATTGGAATGTGAAGCGGCCGGACTTGAAGTCAAGGGAGTTTCCAAATCGATGGGTGCCAGTAGTGGTTGGGGCATGACCGGGTTTGTTCTGGCTACTTCGACTGGATTTTCAGGTAGTTATTCCCTTTCAAGATTTTCCTGTTCCTCTGCAATGATTGCCGGCGAAGGTACTTCGATGCAACGCGATTATGATTATGACACAAAAACGCATTTGGAGGACCTGAATTCTCCGCGAAGTATTGGTCGTCTGGCTGGAGAACGGGTCATAAAACGCCTTAACCCGCGGCAGGTAACCAGTGGTGCGTTCCCCGTTATTTTTGATCGACGTCAGTCTGCAGGATTGTTGGGAACTTTAGCAGGTGCGATCAATGGCACTTCAATAGCTCGAAAAACAAGTTTTTTGCGCGAGTTAATGGGAGAACAAATCTGCGCAAACGATGTTAATATCATTTGCGATCCTTTGATAAATAGAGGGTTGGGTTCGCGTCCGGTTGATGGTGAGGGTATTGAAACCGCTGCGATTGGTTTTGTTGAAAATGGAATTCTGAAACAGTGGGTCTTGGATTGTTCCACTGCACAAGAATTGGGATTAAGTTCCAATGCCAGAGCGGTCAGAAGTGGATCAGGAATCACTCCTTCGACCACCAATTTGTACATTGAAAATGGAGATACCAGCCGCGAGGAAATGATCAATTCAATTGAAAATGGTCTGTATCTTGATGAAACTATTGGCCACGGCATCAATATGGTAAATGGAAATTATTCGAAGGGCGCAGGTGGATTCTGGATTGAGAATGGTCAGATAGCATTTCCGGTCAGTGAAATTACTATCGCAGGAAACCTAAGGGAAATTTTCCGCTCCATGGCACCGGCCAACGATCTCGAATTCAGGAATGCAACTAACGCACCTAGTTTGCTGGTGGAAGGAATGACTATTGGGGGAAAATAGTACCGAAGACATCTGCCTGCTGAAAGAAGTTGGTGCAGAAGCTGGCAAAATTGCGATGAAATACTTTCGTTCCGATAACGAAGTCTGGATGAAATCTGGAAATTCACCTGTTTCTCGCGCTGATATGGAAGTAAATAATTTTTTATATCGCCAATTACGTGCTTCTCGCCCTGACTATGGCTGGTTGTCTGAAGAGACCGATGACAACAATGATAGACTTGATCAAAAAGCCGTGTTTGTTGTTGACCCGATTGATGGGACCAGAGGTTTCATCAACGGTTCCGACAGATGGTGCATCGCGATTGCCGTTGTTGAAGAGGGTCGTCCAACTACCGCAATTCTGGAATGCCCTGCGCTAAAAGAGAGCTATAGCGCTATTGCCGGCAAATCTACGGCGCTAAATGGTGAGTTGATAAAACTGACTCGACGTGAGCAAATCAGGCACCTCACCGGTTCTCAAAAAATACTTGATTTAGTGACATCTTCAACTTCTTTGGATTTTGAAGTCACAAGTTATGTCCCTTCATTGGCCTATCGAATAGCGATGGTTGCTGCTGGAAAAATTGACCTTGCAATAGCCCGATCAGGTGCCCATGATTGGGATTTGGCTGCGGCTGATCTTGTACTAGCCTCTGCAGGTGGACAACTTACTGATTTAAATGGTGGGCAATTGTTATATAATCGCAAGGAATTGCGTCACCAGGCATTGATTGGTTATCCAGGTAGTTTGCGAGAAGATGCAATAAAACTTGCGAAATCTTCTGGCATTCTTCATTAAGACCTTGTTGGACAATAATTGATTTGGAGACACATTAATGACAGACAAGACTGCAGGGTTGGAAGAAGAACAACTGCTTCATTTCGTATTTGGTGGAGAATTGCAAGAATTGCAGGGAATGAGTTTTCGCGACCTGGAAAGTCTGGACATGGTTGGGATTTATCCCAATTATGAAACTGCACATTCTGCCTGGAAAGCAAAAGCCCAACAGACTGTGGACAATGCACATATGCGATATTTTATTGTACATATGCATCGTTTGCTTGATCCTGATTCTGACAGTCATGCCTAATTAAATCGTAGATACCCACTCGAAGCATATTCATGATAGACATGTCCAAGAAACCAGTATTGCCGACGCGCCGTCGAACGCCTCGATGGATAAACCGTCTTGGTAAGAGAATTTCGAATAGTGGCACCGCTGCGGTATTTTTTTCCTGGATTGGGGTTGTATATCTGGAACTGGTCTATTGGACCAATCGGTTTGTCGTCGACCCTGGAAATGCCCTGGATTTGGCGAAACCCGAGCAACCGGTGATACTGGCGGTTTGGCATGGCCAGCATATATTGCTGCCAGCACTACGAATTAATATGCCAGCATCTGTGATGATCTCACGATCTCTGGATGGAGAAATTACTGCTCGCATTGCTAGAGCATACGGCAGTAAGGCTATCCGGGCATCGGGTGGCCGGGACCAAAGGAAAAATCTGGAAAAGGGTGGAATGCGTGGATTTCTTGAAATGGCCGAGGCATTGAATAGCGGAGAAAACGTTGTTCAAACCGCGGACATACCCAAAGGTACGCCACGACGCGTTGGAAATGGGATAATTCGCCTAGCCGCAATAACCGGGCGCCCCATTATTCCTTTGGCAGTTGCGTCCTCAAGGCGCTATACTTTCAAAAACGCCTGGGACAGGGCCAGTTTGAATTTGCCATTTGGGCGTACGGCAATTTGTATGGGAACGATTATTCATGTGTCAGAAATTAGAGATCAGCAGGAGCAGTCACGTGTTGATCTGGAAAATGAAATGAAACGCCTGACCAGCAAGGCCTACAATATAGTTGGAGTTACAAATGAGTGAACTTTGGGCTCATGTAACATTAAGAACCTATCGGCTGGTTGGAGCAGCAATTTATCCGTTCATGGGTCCGTTTTTGGCAATCAGGGCCCGCAACGGTAAAGAGGATCGCTCAAGGCGTTATGAGCGTTATGGTTACCCCAGCGCTGATAAGCCTGCTGGTCCCCTGGTCTGGTTTCATGCTGCCAGTGTCGGCGAATCAATGGCAGTTATCCCGCTGATAGAACGTGTCGATAGTCTGGGCATTAATACCATTATGACGACCGGCACCGTCACATCAGCCGAAATAGTAGCCGGGCGTCTTCCCCGGCGTACATTTCACCAATATGTACCATTGGACCTTCCGCCGGCAGTCAAACGTTTTATCAGCCATTGGAAACCCGACCTCGCCGTATTTACAGAATCTGAAGTCTGGCCAATGACTGTTCTTGAGTTAAATGCATGGCGAATTCCACAAGTGCTTGTAAATGCAAGGATGTCAGACCGTTCATTTGATCGCTGGCGAAGCGCTTCAAAGCTGGCGAATGCGTTATTTACCAATTTTTCGCATGTTGCTGCTCAATCAAAGGTTGATGCTGAACGTTTTCAAACTCTGGGTGCTGACCCTGTTAGCGTTTCGGGCAATTTGAAAGTCGATACGGAAGCGCTGCCTTGCAACGAGGAAGAGTTGGCACAACTCAAAATCCAGATTGCCCGTCGCCCAACCTGGATAGCCGCATCCACTCACAATGGAGAAGAAGAAATTGTTGCCAGCGTGCACAAAAAGCTCGCGCCGCGTATGCCCGGATTCCTAACCGTTTTAGTTCCCCGGCATCCTGATCGCGGAGATGATATCACATCAATGCTTGAGCGCCGTGGATTGCGCGTTGCACGTCGCAGCAGTAATCAACCCATTTCTGAAGATATTGACGTATATCTTGGTGATACAATTGGTGAAATGGGGTTATTTCTACGCCTTGGTTCAGTTGCATTTATTGGCAGGAGTATGACGGCAACCGGCGGACAAAACCCGCTGGAACCGGCCCAAACAGGGACGGCAATTCTATCGGGACAACATGTCCACAATTTTCGCGAGGCCTATTCAAATCTGGTAAGGGCGGGGGGCGCCCGCTTGGTTCGCGATGAGGGTAACCTTGTGGCAAATCTCGAGTTTCTTTTGAGTAATCCAGCGGAGCGCGGGAAAATGGTTGCTGCCGCCAGTCAAACAGTTCGTGAAATGGGAGGCGCTCTGGAGCGCACAGTCGAGGTCCTGGATGCCTATGTTTTTCCTCTGAATGTCAAGCGGGATCTTGAAGGGATTTTCTGATGGTGACCCAGGAATCACCTCCATTTTGGTGGCAAAGTCCTGGCTGGCAGGCTTTCCTGTTTAGTCCAGTATCTTGGATATATGGTCAGATATCAGCCAGGCGTATGGATTTGCCCCCTTCTGAATTCGTCAACGTGCCGGTGATATGTGTTGGCAATTTTATTGCTGGGGGAGCCGGAAAAACACCGACTGTTTTGGCGTTGGTTAAAGTTGCAAAGGCAATGAAACTTAAACCAGGGATATTGTCACGCGGATATGGGGGTGGCGTGACAATTGCAACTCTGGTGGATCTCGAAAAACATGATTCTCGTGATGTAGGTGATGAGCCGCTGCTTTTGGCAAAGGCTGCAAAAACCGTTGTCTCTGTAGATCGTCCAGCAGGAGCACGTCTGCTGGTGGAAGCGGGTTGTAATTTGGTCATTATGGATGACGGATTTCAAAACCCAAAATTACATAAGGATTATTGTTTGGCCGTTGTCGACGCAAAGCGTGGGATTGGCAATGGATTTACTCATCCTTCCGGCCCGCTGCGAGTACCCATTTCCCGCCAATTACCTTTGGCCGATACGGTTATGGTAATTGGTGAGGGTAATGGCGCCGACAAAGTCATTAGACTAACAGCAAAAAGCGCAAAACCGATCGAACTTGCCAACGTTACAATCAAGGGTAAAGGAAGATTAAAAGGTAAACGATTGATGGCTTATGCCGGAATTTCGGATCCCCAGAAGTTTTTTTCCAGCCTGTTATCAGTTGGAGCAAATGTTGTTGCGCAACGTGCTTTTGGAGATCATCATCATTATCAAGATGATGAGATAGAAGACATCATCGAACAAGCAGAACAGCAGGGGTTGAAATTGGTCTCAACCGCCAAAGATATTTGTCGTTTAAAGGGTTTGGGAAAATTGTCGCAGGAATTAATAGAAAAAACCGACGAGATCGAAATCGAGTTAGATTTCGGGAATCCTGATTTTGTTCGCAACGTAATTGATAGTGCAATAAACTCAGCCTATCAAAGAAATAACAATTAGGGCATTTCCGGTTTGGCCATCCCCAAAGTGAAAGGGGCTTCATTTTTCAAGCTCAATGGCCAGCGTTATGTTATTCTTATGGCCCTATAGACCACCGGGAATTGCATGTATTACCATCAAATATGAAAAACGGTC
>JAAENI010000230.1 GCA_024224595.1 Hyphomicrobiales bacterium | reverse complement strand
TTTGATTACCGTCGATTAAATGCCATAACTGTGCGAAATCGATATCCCATTCCCACTACGCCTGAATTGTTAGCAAAATTCAAAGGCAAATCGTGGATTTCATCGCTTGATTTGAAAGGCGGGTATTGGCACATACCAATAAAGGAAAGCGATCGCCATAAAACGGCATTTGTGTTCAACAATCGTATATATCAATGGAATCGCATGTCTTTTGGTCCTATGAATGCCCCCGAATTCTTTCAGCAGTGTATGAATAAACTCTTTGGACACTTACCCTTTGTCGTAACATACATCGATGACATTTCAATATTGTCGGATACACTCTCAGATCACATCGATCACATGAAAGTAGTGTTTCAAATCCTGAAAGACAATTGTCTCAAACTGCGAATCGATAAATGTATATTTGGTGTTTCTGAGACAGAATATCTCGGATTCATCGTCGATAAAATGGGTATCACTCCAAAAGCGTCGTATGTATCAAAAATAATGAATGTCCCTGAGCCACACACCAAAAAGCAATTGCAAAGGTTTATTGGTCTCATACAATATATTCATCGTTTCATACCGCACATGGGAGCTGATCTGAGTGTGCTGACACCATTGATTGGTTCCTCAAAGCCTAAACGGTTCAAAATGACCGAGACGCAGTTGAAGGCTTTCCATTCGCTGAAATCGTCAGTGCAGAGCACGTCGCATTTAATGCATCCAAATATTGAGGAGAAATTCCATATTTTCTGTGATGCTTCGAAGTATGGAATTGGTGCGATGCTCGCACAAATCGACACCGCTGATGGTATAATGAAACCTGTGTCGTACTGTAGCAAAGTATTCAATGCCACTCAGCAAAATTGGCATGTGTCTGAGCAGGAATTGTACGCAGTAATCTATGCTGCTGAGAAGTGGTCTCACCTGCTCAGATATAAAGAATACCAAATCCATACCGACCATAAAAATCTGCAGCAATTACTGAATAAGAGCCGTGATTTCAAAACCGGCAAACTGTTCCGATGGGCTGTACGTTTACAGGACCATCAATTCAAATGTACGTACATCCGAGGGAAGGACAACGTCGTTGCGGACTATCTGAGTCGTGATTCTGTCATGATTCAGCACCCGCAATACGAATTGGTGAAGGATTTCTACGCTGCGAACCCAAATCCGATTCGTAAATGGCTGTCAAACACAGAAGGCGTCGATATCGAACGATTGAATCGGGGTTCCAATGGTCATTACTTCCCCTCACACCGCGACCCATATAAATTATTGGTCCAAAATAGTGGATTGTCTCACCTTTCCAGACCGGAATTGAGACATTTATTGGCCAAAACCGATCACTATTTATTGCTGTATGAAAAGTCTGCCCTACCACGCCAATACACTGCCTGGCACGATGGATATGACAGTGGCGACGTAACGTGCAATCCAGCGATGTTAGTCAACGATGTTTACGACACTGACGCATCCAACGAATGGATTCCACCGACCACTGCGACCAACGGACCATCAAACACTTCCTCAGAGATTGGCAGCGCAGATGAAATCGTGGCACGTAAGCCTAAACGGAAGTCTCGCAGGAAAGGCACGGCAAATCGAGCACGTTTACGACGATTAAGACGTGCAAAACGCAAAAGAGGCGATTTAATACGAACGCAGCCCAGTTCAACGCCACAGCCACGCAAAAAACGCCGCACACACTCGGTATTCGAATCAATTGATATCGTTTCCAGAAACGATACAATACGGCCACCATTTCGGACTGCTCCACGCACAAAAGTAAGTGCCCCACAGCCGATATTGAGTCTGCCCGATTTGAATATGCCAATGCCTAAAACGTCTGTGAAAAAATCGAGCAAACAAGAGATGGATTACGAATTTGAAAATGAACAAAAACATACACACACACCCATTCCCGGCGCGCCCAAACCTGCAAAACGTAAGTTTTACCCACCGCCGCCTGCGAATTGTGGTAAATTTGCTTCATTTCGTAAATTGCCATCCCCGCCACGCTATGTACGTCCCAAACACGACTATATCAAACCACGCAAACTGCCTTGGGCAATGCGCAAGTCTACTATGAAGCAGTATACGCCCATAAAACGCCATAAACGCATGACAATCCGTCCCAGCGATGGCTTAAAAAATGTGGATTTGAAGGCGAAACTGCATAGAGACACCAGAAAACGTTTGATTGAAGAGAATAGATCAGAAAATCAGCAAATATTTGAGGACAAATCGACTGAGCACGTCTGGAACGCGAATAATTTGCTCCCTCGCTTTGAAATCCCCATCGCTGACTATGGCGAGGTACTGTGTAGCGATACACACTACAGTCGCACTCTGATACGACTCAAACAAAGGGAGAATCCACACATTTGGGGTGTGATTCATTACCTTAAGACAGGCAATAATCTGATTCCAAATGATTTCCCTAAATATTTGAGGAGATTTATGTTGGCAGGCCGCTATGCAATGGATGAGAATGGCATCCTTGTGTGGAAGCACGGCAATGGCAAGCAGCAATCGCGTGTCATACCGCCTGCACTCCGCCAATCATTGGTCGACCATCTCCACACTGGCCATAGCAGCCTACGCCATCCCAAAGCCTACCATTTCCACCACGGCAGTCAACGCATGCTGTCCGTACTCAAAAAAACTTTGAAATATTGGTGGCCAAAGGTTGAGCGACACATAAAGACACACTGTCGGTGTTGCAATACATGTCAGCACATTAAGCCTGGCATATACCGCAAATGGAGGCGAGGAGGTCAAATGAAGCTATTTGTCGCGACTCGACCCTTTGAGCAAATATCAGTGGATATCGTCGGGCCTTTGCCCACGAGCCATTCCCATAATCGCTACATTGTGTCGATGATTGATAGTTTTAGTCGTTATTGCATGCTTGTCCCCGTCAAATCCGTCACTGCAATGGATGTGGTACACGCCATTGATCGATGGATTACTACCTTTGGTCCGCCAAAATCAATCCTTTCCGACAATGGACCGCAATTCATCAGTGCTATATATAAGGATTACAATGAGAATTGCAGACACGGGCACAGAGGCATAATACGTAAATATACCTCGACTTATTACCCACAGTGCAATGGCCAAATTGAGCGTTTGCATCGATGGATAAAGGAGCGCCTGTGCCTCATCGCATACGACAATGCCAAAAATTTCGTCGATGGCACCGATGACTGGTCGGACTATCTCGGCCTTATACAATACACGTATAATTGCACTCCCAATAGTATGACGACGTATGCACCCATGCGCATCGTACTTGGCCACGATCCATACCATTTCCCGCGCTATTCCTTTGA
>JAAENI010000229.1 GCA_024224595.1 Hyphomicrobiales bacterium | reverse complement strand
TGCTCGCTCTCTTTCCAGTTGCTCCTGGATACTGTAATCAAAACTGCTGTGGACCAGTCGCTTGATATTGGCCAGCGCCTCGGTCGGTTGTCTGGCCAGGTGTTCCGCCAGTTTATTGGCTTCACCCATCAGCAACTCATCGTCGACCACCTGGTAGATTAACCCCCATTTTTCAGCCTGTTCTGCTGGCAGTTTATTGCCCAGCATTGCCAGAGCCTTGGCACGCGGTAGCCCGATTGCCCTTGAAAAATGCCAGGAACTGCCGGAGTCAGGAACCAGACCTATTTTGGAAAAAGATAAAATAAATGATGCAGAGCGGGCGGCAATCACAATGTCACAGGCAACGGCAATACTGGCTCCGGCGCCTGCTGCAACACCATTCAGGGCACAAATTACCGGCATTGGAAGATTGGTCAGGCGACGAATTAACGGGTTATAGTATTTTTCAACGGACGTACTTAAATTGGGTGCTACACCGTCATTTCCCGCAACCGCCCGATCAGCAAGATCCTGGCCGGCACAAAACCCCCTGCCTGCACCGGTTAATAACAGGGCCCGTGACTCATCATCAGCAGCGACATCATCGACTGCTTCCCGCAATTCTTCGTGCATTTCCACATTAAAACTGTTTAACTTTTCCGGCCTGTTCAAAGTGATGGTCGCAACCCCCTTCTCTTTTTGCAGACTGATATTTTTGTAATCTTTTACCTTGAACATAAAACATCCTCATTTATACTGTTGGTCTATTTATTTTGTGGAGTCAATCAATGCCAATTTATGCCATCGAACAATATATTCCTGTCATTAATCCAGATAGTTACGTTCATCCCAGTGCCGATATCATTGGTGATGTCATCATTGATGAACATTGTTATATTGGACCCAATGCCGTTCTCCGTGGTGATTTTGGACGTATCCATGTGCAACCTCACTGTAATATTCAAGACACCTGTGTACTGCATACTTTTCCTGGTAAAGACACCGTCTTGAAGCCCTATAGCCATATCGGTCATGGTGCTATCCTCCACGGTTGCACCATTGAGGAAAATGCCATGGTTGGCATCAACGCCGTGGTGCTTGATGAAGCAATTATCGGCTCAGAATCCATCATTGCTGCCTCTTCATTTGTACCAACAAAATTCACCTGTCCGCCCCGTTCAATGGTAAAAGGCATCCCGGCCAAAGTGTCCAGAACACTCTCTGAACAGGAGGTTAAATGGAAAACCACCGGTACAAAAGAGTATGTAAAACTGGCTCAACGATCACTCGATTCGATGCGTATCGTTGAACCACTAACCGATATTGAACCTGACAGACCCTACTACCTGGATTCAACCTACAGTTTTAAACAGTAGGGCTTTTCTCTA
>JAAENI010000228.1 GCA_024224595.1 Hyphomicrobiales bacterium | reverse complement strand
CTCTTCCCATACCTGGGTGATTGGCAAAACCGGAGTGGGGAAATCAACCGCAATGGTTCGATGGGCGGTTGATGACATCATAAATGGTGAAGGAATTGCATTCTTCGATCCGCATGGCGATGGTGCCCAGGACATTATCAAACACATTCCAAAATCACGAAGAAACGATGTGGTTTATTTCAACCCTTACGAATTGGCGATTGGCTTTAACGTCTTTGACAATGTTCCCGAGGAACGAAAATCGTTTGTCGCCTCATCGATTGTCGACAGCTTCAAAGCGGTGTGGGGATATACGGATATCTCAACACCAGCCTTGGATCAGTTTTTGTACAATGGCGCACGCGCCATGATGGATATGCCGGATGGCACATTACTGGGTTTGAAATTTCTGCTCACCAGTGCCAAATATCGCAAGCGCGTTATCAGCCACATCAAAGACCCAACCATTGCCGATTTCTGGAAGACAGATTTTGAAGAGCACATGCCCGAAAGGGAACAACGCGAACGCACTCTTTCAACACTGAACAAGATTGGCGCACTGATTTCTGATCCGGCCATTCGTACATGTATAGGCCAGCCAAAGTCTCGCCTTGATCTGAAAGACATTATGGACAACGGCAAGATACTGATTGTCTCCCTGCCACATGGCCAGCTGGGAATTGAAAAATCTGCATTGATTGGTTCTTTGATTATGAGCCAGTTGCATCTGGTAGCGCTCACACGAAACAGCACGCGCCGACCATTCCACATCTATGTGGATGAATGCCATCACTTTGGTGCATCGACACTGGCAGAGATGTTATCCGGCATCCGCAAGTTCGGCGTGTCGCTGGTACTGGGGCACCAATACCTGGATCAACTGCCGCAAAAACTGAAGGCCGGACTGTTGGGAACTGTAGGGACGATTGTGTCATTTCGTATCGGAGCATTAGATACGCAATATATTGAACCGGAATTCCACATGAATAATGACGATTATACATTGTGTGAACTGCAGCCGTTCACTGCCTATATCCGCGCTGGTCTAATGACTACATTGCTTTCCATGCCACAGATTGATCAGTGCCAATATCCTGGCAATTTCCGCCGTATTCGAAATCGCTGTAGATGCCGGTACGCATTGCCACGAAAAAGAATAGAAGAAAGAATTGCGCGATTCATTGAAAACACTTGACCATACACGAGAACAATTCCAGACTTTTTCTTTTATCGGGGAGAAATTATTTATGGAAATACTTTTCAGACGTCAGCAAACACCGGGTAAAATGGGTCGGGTTAAATTCAAGTTGTGGAGCAAGATTGAACTGGACGATATTGAAAAACAGGTAGTCAGACGCTATTCCTTTAGTAATGCTATCCTCATCGACAGCTGGCAACCGGAACTCATACGCAAAACTGCCTATGTGGGTGCCGGGGTATTTGCTCTGGCATCTTTTTTGTTTTCGAGCTTTGCCGGTTTTTCCTTCGGAACTTTCTTGGGGCTGATTGCCGGCGGGGCAGCAGCGTATTTTTATTATGATAAAAATCGCGAAACCATCTTTGTCAAAGATTTGCTGCACGGGCGATTTTTTAGCTGTGATAGCGTCATTGAACTGGCTCGCAAGGAAGCCTGGCTTGAAACCATCACCGGCTTTTTACGTCAGGTAATGGAAGGGGCCAAACATTGGGATGGTACCGAGACTAGAAATATCGAAGTGTTGCCGAAGGAAGAAGCCAAACAATTGATGATCAGGG
>JAAENI010000227.1 GCA_024224595.1 Hyphomicrobiales bacterium | reverse complement strand
TGACTTTCGTGAATTTAGCTGATAGCCGGTGATTGCTGCGCCTATACCAATCAATGCGAGCGGGATAGCAGCTCTGGCAATCATATCAATCGACGCTTCCAGTATGGTTGGAAGAGGAACAGACAGCAGATTTAGTATTACACCGGATAATATACCGATCATCAATGGATTGGCGAATATCGCCTGTGCGGAAATTGCCAGAATCTGAGCAAAACTGCGGCCGTCCCTTCGCACAAATTCCATCGTGATCATTCCAATTGCAAAAAGGATAGGAACGTGAAAGGCGATAATGCCAAACACCAGCGGCATCGCCTCGTTCCCCATTGTCCGTTCGATAATCGGAATTCCTAACAATACTGTGTTGGAAAACATAGCGCAAAAACCAACCGCAACCGCTTCACCTGGTTTTCTTTCAAATAGATAGCTGGCAATTATTCCGGAAAGCATAAAACTGGCCACTGCCCCAATATAGAAACTGGCCAGCAAAGGCCAATTGAGTGCCACATCAAAGTCCAGATGATACATTGAGCGGAAAAGTAATAACGGCACTGCCATTTGTATAGCAACAGAATTCAGGCTATCGGCAATTTCTGAATTCAGATATTCACTCTTAACCGCGCCATAGCCCACAGCAACGATTATGAATACCGGCAATATATTATAGAATATTTCCAACATATTGATCTGCGTTGTCCTTTTATCGCTCTTGTTTTTAGGCTATGATCAATGTGAAGTTGAAATATCACGAAATATAGCTTTACGGGTTGATTTCAGAACCATCGGCGCTATAGATCAGCTATCGCTGATTGATGATTGTGTATAAAAGGGAACTCAAACAGATGTCTGATGTTGAAGGTCGAGTCAAGCGCCCTCTCTCACCACACCTCTCCATTTACAAACCCATTCCAACAATGGTTGTTTCCATTCTCCATCGTATAACCGGCGGCGCGCTATATGTTGGTACATTATTGATGGTTTGGTGGTTGTTGGCAGCAGCCAGCAGCGAAGCATATTTCAACTATATAAATGAAATAATGGGAAGTATTATTGGTCAATTTATCCTGATTGGTTTTACCTGGGCTCTGATTCAGCACATGCTAGGCGGTGTTAAACATCTGTTTTGGGATGTTGGGTACGGGTTTGAAAAGGTTTTTTCAAGCAGGATCGCAATATTTACATTGATTGGCTCAATATCGATAACCTGCATAATTTGGCTCGCAGCTTATGCAATATGATGAGATATTGAAAGGTTGAATAGTCATGCGCACCCCTCTTTCTAAAGTACGTGGACTGGGATCCGCGAAAGATGGCACTGGTCATTTTTGGCATCAACGCCTGACATCAATTGCCAATATACCTTTGATTATTTTCTTCGCCTGGCAAGTGGCATCGCTTAGCGGACAATCCTACGATGTCGTGGTAGAGCGCATGTCTTCACCATGGGTAGCAAGTTTCATGTTATTGATGGTTTTGTCAGGTGTATATCATATGAAGCTTGGTATGCAGGCAATCATTGAAGATTATGTCCATGACGAAACCGGCAAGATGTTACTGCTTGTTTGCAATATTTTTTTTAGTATTGCGGTAGCTGCAATTTGTACAATTTCAGTTTTGAAGCTTTGCTTTGTCAGCTAACAACAACGATTTGAGAAGACCCGATGCCTGACCCCTATAAGTTCACAGATCATTATCACGATGTAATTGTTGTTGGAGCCGGCGGCGCTGGATTACGTGCAACGCTTGGAATGGCAGAACAAGGCCTAAAGACGGCTTGTGTTACCAAAGTGTTCCCAACACGTTCACACACAGTGGCAGCGCAGGGTGGCATCGCTGCCAGCCTGCAAAACATGACACCCGACTGCTGGCAATGGCATATGTATGATACTGTCAAAGGTTCAGACTGGCTGGGTGATAATGACGCCATGGAATACCTGGTACGCGAGGCCCCGGCAGCAGTTTATGAACTGGAACATTACGGCGTGCCTTTCTCGCGTAATGAAGAAGGTAAAATTTACCAGAGACCCTTTGGTGGCCATATGCAAAATTATGGCGAGGGTCCGCCCGTTCAAAGAACATGTGCGGTGGCCGACCGGACAGGGCACGCAATTTTGCATTCTTTGTATGGGCAATCGCTTCGTCACAATGCAGAATTTTATATTGAGTATTTCGCTGTCGACCTGATTATGGATGATGATGGCAGATGTACTGGCATCGTTGCCTGGAACCTTGATGACGGCACAATTCATCGATTCAATGCAAAAATGGTTGTTTTGGCCACCGGCGGATATGGCCGTACCTATTTTTCTGCAACCTCTGCACATACCTGCACGGGTGATGGCAACGGTATGGTGGCACGCGCCGGCCTGCCGCTGCAGGATATGGAATTTGTGCAATTCCATCCCACGGGTGTATATGGTGCAGGCGTTCTTATTACTGAAGGTGCAAGGGGGGAAGGTGGGTACCTGACCAACTCCGAAGGCGAACGTTTCATGGAGCGCTACGCGCCTTCTGCCAAAGATTTGGCTTCGCGAGATGTAGTTTCACGCTGTATGACCCTGGAAATTCGTGAAGGTCGCGGTGTTGGACCAAAGAAAGATCATATTCACCTTCATCTAAACCATCTCGATCCCAAGGTGCTGGCAGAACGTCTTCCGGGCATTTCAGAATCCGCAAAAATTTTTGCAGGAGTGGATTTAACACGCGAACCGATACCAGTCATACCAACTGCTCACTACAATATGGGCGGTATACCCACAAATTACTGGGGTGAAGTTGTAAACCCATCCAAAAGCGATCCAAACCGTTTGGTCGAAGGTTTAATGGCTGTAGGAGAATGCGCTTGTGCATCTGTCCATGGAGCCAACCGCCTTGGGTCGAACTCCCTGATTGACCTTGTAGTATTTGGACGCGCCGCCGCAATCAGAGCGGGAAAAACGATTGATCGCGAAAGTCCTGTACCAACACCAAATGAAAAAGCTTGTGAAAAAATCATAACCCATTTTGATAAGATTCGTAATTCAAATGGGAATACATCAACCGCCAAACTTCGTGACAAAATGCAGCGTGCAATGCAGGAAGACGCTGCAGTTTTCCGCGATCAAAAATCACTGGAAGAGGGCTGCAAACGCATTGACGGCATTTGGGAGGAAATGAACGATTTGAAAGTTTCCGACCGTTCAATGATCTGGAATTCAGATTTGGTTGAAACACTGGAACTCGAAAATCTGATGGCCTGTGCCATCACTACGGTTCATGGTGCCGCGGCTAGGAAAGAAAGTCGTGGAGCTCATGCTCGCGAAGATTATGCAGGTGGAAAATTTTCCGGGCGCGATGATGAAAATTGGCGCAAACACACTTTGGCCAGGGTTGATGAAAATGGAAAAGTCAATTTATCCTACACACCGGTTCGAACCCAGTTACTGAGTGATGGCATAGATGAAAAGTTAATCGCTCCAAAGGCGAGAGTTTATTAGATGAAAATTCCAATAAAGATAGCAGGATTATTGTTTTTTGTTGTGATTTCGAGTCTGTCAAATTCAGCCTCTTCCGGACAGTTGATACGTGTGGGCAATCCGAAACATTTCGTAAATGATGTATTTGTATGGCCAACGAAAAAATTGGGAAAGAGATACAATAGAAGCACCGGCAAATTCAATTCTAAAGATTCAAATTGTGTTTTAAAGCCTGAAAAATGGGTTAAATTGATTTCTCGAGGAAAGCATGTTTAAAAAATTGAAATCGCAATGCAGGATCTCGACGGTGTAGTGGATTTATCAAAACGACATTCATATTGGAATGAAGGTAAGACATGGTTGAATTAACCCTTCCGAAAAACTCACGGATTGAGCCTGGAAAGACCTGGCCAAAGCCAACAGGTACAAAGAACTTACGTGAATATCATATTTATCGCTGGTCACCGGATGATGGCAAAAACCCGACTATGGATACCTATTTTGTCGATATGGATGAATGCGGTCCGATGGTTTTGGATGGCCTGTTGTGGATCAAGGATAATATTGATGCAACCCTGACCCTTCGTCGTTCCTGCCGTGAGGGAATTTGCGGCTCCTGTGCTATGAATATTGATGGCACCAACACTCTGGCGTGTACAAAAGGTATTGAAGAGATTGGAAATGTGGTAAAAGTTTACCCTTTGCCACATATGCAGGTTATCAAGGATCTTGTTCCTGATTTGACTAATTTTTATGCGCAGCATGAAGCGATCGAGCCGTGGCTTCAAACTAAATCTCCACAACCGCAAAAAGAATGGTTGCAGTCACATGAAGACCGCGAGGAACTCGATGGCCTTTACGAATGTATTTTGTGTGCCTGCTGCTCAACTGCATGTCCTTCATACTGGTGGAATTCTGATCGATATATGGGTCCTGCTGCATTACTACAGTCCTATCGTTGGTTAGTCGATTCGCGCGATGAAGCGACAGGAGAGCGCTTGGATGATCTAGAGGATCCCTTTCGGCTTTACCGGTGTCATACAATCATGAATTGTACACAGGCTTGCCCCAAAGGTCTTAATCCTGCCAAGGCAATAGCAGGAATCAAGAAAATGATGGTTGAACGAAAAGTTTGATCTGCTGATTTCAACAGCATCAGCTTTTCCATTCTACCTTTTTTCGATATTGACTATATCCATCAGTATTTTACGGATTTGCAGGGTTTACAACCACCAAAGTAGTACCCATTTTAGCATTGTTGTTGTTTTATTCAGGCTCACTCCATGTCCACATTGATTGTCATTATCGGATTATTGATTGTTGCCGCATATTTTTACCACCGGGCAAAATCTCAGACCAGCTTATCGGTCCGCCTTGGAATCTCACAAAACAAACCTTTTATGCAAATTGGTAAAACCTCCGCCATCACAAGAATTGGTGATCCTGTCGTAGCCGCAGCAACACTGCTTTTTTCTATTGAATCAGAGGAATTTGTTCTTGGTGACGCGGATGAGGAGGTCATCGAAAATCTGTTGCTCAACATAGCAAGTCAGGAAGCCGTTACATCCGCAATTGATTATGCAAAATGGGCAGTTATCGAAGTAAATGATGCAAATTTTGTCATTGAACGCCTCGGAAAACTTCTCAGTGCTCAACTGGACAAAAAAGAGAAAATTCAACTCCTTGAAATGACCGATGAAGCCAATTTCAGAATCGGCGGATGTTATGACTATTCCAACTCGAGGGCCCGTCTGGCAAAGAACATGGGTTTGGAAATAGCACATTAGACCGCTTCCTTTTTTCGGATTATTCACAATCAACCGATATGAATTGGCAAGAAAATAGAGATATTCGGGGGGTATATTGAATTACTTTTTCCTAATTGAGCCTGAGTTCCCTGGGATAGATTGCGTAATTCAGACGAAAATTGAAAGTCGGTTGATGCATTCACGGCCTTGTGAAAAAATGTCAATTGTGCCGTCAGAATAATTGTTCGATAAGCTTTGCAACATTTTCAATTGTCGTGCCAGAGGTACAATTTAATGAGCAAAGCTTTATTTGCAAAAATGATGTTGACGTCATGCCTGATGTTTACAACCAGTGTCAAAGCTGAAACAAAAACCGCAATATTCGCTGGTGGATGTTTCTGGTGCATGGAAAAAGACTTTGAACATGTACCTGGAGTAGTGAAAGCTGAAAGCGGATACACCGGTGGTACTACTGAAAATCCGACTTACAGGACCTATGAAAAAGGCAGCCATATTGAGGCTATACGGATTATTTATGACTCAGATAAAGTAAATTATACTCAGCTTCTTCATACTTTTTGGCGCAGTGTAAATCCTACCGATGCCGGTGGACAATTCTGTGATCGGGGACATGCCTATTCTACCGCAATTTTCACACTGAATGAGAATCAGAAGGATATAGCGACAAAATCAAAAGAAACTCTCGTTGCAAAAAATCCTCTACCAAAACCAATTGTTACACCAATATTAGATGCAACAAAATTTTGGCTGGCAGAAAAATACCATCAGGATTATTATAAAAAGGCTTCAATACGTTATAAATTCTACCGATTGTCATGTGGCAGGGACAAAACCATCAAGGCTTTATGGGGAAATCAAGCGCATGCTGGCATTATCTATTAACAATGATTGCCAAACAGGAAAATAGTCTCGCCTCTAATTGCTCTGACTGATAGCCGCTTTAGCGTCTTCCAACTGACCCAATAGCAATTGGGCCTTAGCGCGTTTTTCATCAGTCTTGGCATCATGGACATCTTCACGCGCATTTATTATTTGCTGCTCCAATTCTTCAGCATCAAAATCCACTAAATCAGATACCTGTTCTGTCAACAAAGTCAGTCCGTTTGGCGAAACATCAGCAAACCCACTGCGAACCAATAAACGTCTGAGATCGCCGCTTTCCAGCATCACTTCGACAACACCGGGTTTGATCATTGCGATAACAGGCGCATGGTTGGCCATCACTGTGAAATAACCTTCAGTCCCGGGAACCACAACCTGCATTGCTTGCTCAGATAACACCAGTTTTTCAGGTGAAACCAATTCAAATGCAAAAGATTCAGCCATCACAAATGCCCCTAGCAGGTCTAATCAATAACAAAGTTTCAATTATGCGGCTTCTGCCGCCATTGTCTGAGCTTTTTCCATAGCTTCGTCAATTGAACCAACCATATAAAATGCAGCCTCCGGCAGATGGTCATAGTCACCATCAACCAGCCCTTTAAAGCCTTTTATAGTATCTTCAAGTGCAACCAGTTTACCCGGTGAACCCGTAAACACCTCAGCCACAAAGAAAGGTTGTGACAAGAAACGTTCAATCTTACGAGCGCGTGCTACAGCAATCTTGTCTTCTTCGGACAGCTCATCCATACCCAGAATAGCAATGATATCCTGTAGGGATTTATAGCGCTGCAGGATTTCCTGTACTGAACGCGCGACGTCATAATGTTCTTCACCAATAACCATTGGGTCAAGCATACGTGATGTCGAATCAAGTGGATCAACCGCAGGATATATGCCTTTTTCAGATATTGCACGTGACAACACAGTCGTCGCATCAAGGTGGGCAAATGAGGTTGCCGGAGCAGGGTCAGTCAAATCATCAGCGGGAACGTAAATGGCCTGCACTGAAGTTATCGAACCTTTGTGTGTTGTGGTAATACGTTCCTGCATTGCTCCCATATCGGTCGCTAGCGTTGGCTGGTAACCCACAGCGGAAGGAATACGACCAAGAAGCGCCGACACTTCTGATCCGGCCTGGGTAAAACGGAAAATATTATCCACAAAGTACAACACGTCCTGACCCTCATTACGGAAATTTTCCGCAACGGTCAAACCTGATAGGCCTACACGCGCTCTAGCTCCTGGAGGTTCATTCATTTGACCGAACACCATGGCACATTTCGAACCCTCTCCGCCGCCTTCCTTATTCACGCCGGATTCAATCATTTCCCAGTAAAGGTCATTACCTTCACGGGTACGCTCGCCAACGCCGGCAAAAACCGAATAACCACCATGCGCTTTCGCAATGTTGTTAATCAACTCAAGAATAAGAACGGTTTTGCCCACACCGGCACCACCAAACAGTCCAATTTTACCGCCCCTGGCATAGGGAGCAAGAAGGTCAACAACTTTAATGCCTGTAACCAGAATTTCTGATTCAGTTGACTGGTCAACAAAATCTGGGGCGGGTTGGTGAATTGCTCGCGTTGCCTTGGTTTTAATTGGCCCGGCCTCATCCACTGGTTCACCAATAACATTCAAGATACGGCCAAGTGTTTCATCACCCACTGGCATTTCAATCGGAGCACCGGTATCGGTCACTGGTTGTCCGCGAACCAGACCCTCGGATGAGTCCATCGCGATTGTACGCACGGTATTTTCACCCAAATGCTGAGCTACCTCCAGAACCAAACGCTGGCCGTTGTTTTCAGTTTCCAGCGCATTCAGAATATCAGGTAATTGGGTTGAAAACTGCACGTCCACAACCGCACCAATAACCTGCGTAATCTTGCCGCCAGCTGCAGATGATTCATTAACTGTTGTTTTGCGTGATGCGGCTTTCTTTGCCGGTACTTTCTTAGCAGGTGTTGCAGCTTTGGCCATCGTATATATTCTCCAGGCATTGGGTGCATTGCACCCGGGGTAAATTTACTATAGCGCTTCCGCGCCAGAGATAATCTCAATCAATTCTTTTGTAATCTGTGCTTGACGTTGTCGGTTATAACTAAGTGTCAGACTATCAATCATTTCACCGGCATTTCGTGTAGCATTGTCCATAGCTGCCATCCGCGCACCTTGCTCTGAAGCACCATTTTCAAGCAATGCACGAAATACCTGAACTGAAATATTGCGGGGCAATAATTCACCTAGAATTTCCTCTTCATCAGGCTCATATTCATAAAATATGTCAGCCGTGTTGTTGTCGGATTTATCTGGCGATAGAGCAGGAATAAGCTGCTGAGCTGTCGGAATTTGTGTCATGATATTCTTGAACTCAGAATAAAACAATGTGCAGACATCAAATTCGCCATTTTCAAACATTTCAAGAATTCTCGCGCCAACCGTTTCAGCATTGGTAAATTCAATATGTTTGACTTCACGAAAATCAATTTTTTCAACCATAGCATTGGAAAATTCCATCCGAAGTGCGTCAACACCCTTTTTTCCAACCATAAATAGTTTGACTTCCTTGCCTTCTGACTGCAGTTGACGGGCCTTTTCACGCGCCATTTTGGCGATTGATGAATTAAATCCGCCACACAACCCACGTTCAGCAGTAGCAACTACTAACAAATGAACCTGATCGGAGCCGTTGCCGGCAATCAGAGGAGAAACACCTTCACGCCCCTCCATCGCATTTGATATGTTGGACAGCACTTTTGCCATGCGTTGGGAGTAAGGACGCGCCTCTTCTGCGGCCATCTGGGCACGGCGCAATTTTGCCGCCGCCACCATCTGCATGGCTTTTGTAATTTTCTGGGTCGCCTTGACCGAGGAAATCCTGTTTTTTAGGTCTTTCAAGCTGGGCATATCAATTCGCCTGCACTTCTCAAGTTATACGCCAGGAAATTAGCCAAAACCTTTGGCAAATGCATCAACAGCTGCCTTGAGTTTCTCAGCACTTTCATCTGAAAGAGCACCTTCATCACGAATGGTATCAAGCAAATCCTGATTGTCATTACGCATATGCGACAATAATCCGGCTTCAAAGCCGCCAACTTGTGAAACATCAATCTCATCAAGATAACCGTTAACACCAGCATAGATAATGGCAACCTGCTCTTCTGTTTTGAGAGGCGCAAATTGCCCCTGCTTCAGAAGTTCGGTCAGCCTGGCGCCGCGATTCAGAAGTTTTTGTGTAGCCACATCCAAATCCGAACCAAATTGCGCAAATGCAGCCATCTCACGATACTGCGCCAGTTCACCCTTGATTGAACCTGCCACTTTCTTCATGGCTTTTGTCTGGGCGGATGAGCCAACACGTGAAACCGAGAGACCAACATTTACCGCCGGACGCACGCCCTGATAAAACAAATCGGTTTCAAGAAATATCTGTCCATCAGTGATTGAAATCACATTTGTCGGAATATAGGCAGACACATCATTTGCCTGGGTTTCGATAACTGGTAGCGCCGTCAGCGATCCATTACCATTTTCATCGTTGAGCTTCGCTGAGCGTTCCAGCAGACGTGAGTGCAGATAGAAAACATCACCAGGATAAGCTTCTCGACCAGGAGGACGACGAAGCAACAAAGACATCTGGCGATAAGCTACGGCCTGTTTGGACAAATCGTCATAGCAGATCAGTGCATGCATTCCATTGTCACGAAAATATTCACCCATTGTGCATCCGGCAAAAGGTGCCAGATACTGCATAGGAGCAGGATCAGATGCGGTCGCTGCTACAATAATCGAATATTCAAGCGCTCCGCGTTCTTCCAGAATTTTTACAAGCTGGGCAACAGTTGAACGCTTTTGACCGATGGCAACATAAACACAAAACAGCTTATCGCTTTCTTTACCTGAATCATGCACTGACTTCTGATTAAGCATTGTGTCAAGAAGAATAGCGGTTTTGCCGGTCTGGCGGTCGCCAATAACGAGTTCGCGCTGTCCACGACCAACCGGAATCAAGGCATCAATAGCTTTCAATCCCGTTGACATGGGTTCATGCACTGATTTACGCGGTATAATTCCTGGCGCTTTGACATCAACTCGTGAACGTTTCTCGGCTTTGATCGGACCTTTGCCGTCAATTGGGTTGCCAAGTGCATCAACCACACGACCAAGCAATTCTGTACCAATTGGCACGTCAACAATAGAACCCGTACGTTTTACTGTATCGCCTTCTTTGATGCCCCGGTCATCGCCGAAAATAACCACACCAACATTGTCCGTTTCCAGGTTAAGCGCCATGCCGGAAATTCCACCAGGGAACTCCACCAGTTCACCGGCTTCCACATTATCAAGTCCGAAAACACGGGCGATACCATCACCAACACTGAGCACTTGTCCAACTTCAGAAACCTGAGCTTCTTTGCCGAAATTTTTAATTTGATCTTTTAGTATTGCGGATACTTCCGCGGCACGAATGTCCATTAGCCGACCTCTTTGAGCGCTAGCTTAAGGGAAGAAAGTTTAGTCCGTAGCGATGTGTCAATCTGGCGCGAACCAATCTTGACAATCATGCCACCGAGCAACGAAGGATCGATGTTAACTTGTAAATCAACATCTTTGCCGACCGCACTTTTTAGTGCCGCCTTCAATTCTTTTGTTTGTGCAGACGTTAATGCAACCGCCACACTTACCTGAGCAGTTTCCTCACCACGGTGTTCAGCCAACAGCTTCAAAAAAGCGCCTAACAACTGTGGCATGGCAATAGCCCTGCGATTTTGCGCCACAACGCGCATAAAATTCCCAACAAGTCCGGTAATATTTGCCTTATCAAGGATGGCGCCAATTGCGCGAACCTGATCGTCTGTTGAAAATACCGGAGACTTGACCAAACGAACCAAATCTTCGCTGTCATTCAAAAGCGCGTCAAATCTTTTCAGATCTTTTTCGACTTCGCTTAGCTTTTTTTCCGCCAAAGCGAGATCAAAAAGCGCTGATGCATAGCGGTCGCCAACACCAGATGACAATGAAGCAGACTGAGACACTGGGTTACAGTTCCTGTTTTAGTTTTCGTCTAGCACTAAATTCAGACGTTTTGACTGAATTATTAGTTTATTTAGTATGTTTGTAGTAATTTTGGTTTCACGAGATAGCTTATATTTCCTGAAACCGCGCATCCCCTAGCACAGCAATTTGAGCACTGCAACCAGAGTCAAAGAAATAGTTTCGGTCTTTCTACCAAAAAGTACTGTTGATCCACAAATTCGACCCTAAGGGATCAGTCCAAATGCATAAGCAAGAGTGAAAAATCCCAATAATGCCTCTATTATGAGACTAATCCAGATTTGCGTGCTTTTGATCTGATCCAATATAATTGAGAGAATCCGGCCAATCGCCATGAATGCAAACATACCCCCGATAGCAATATAGAGTAACGGTTGGGGATGCAAAATTAATACCGCCAGGCCCAGGCCCAGATTTCCCCCTCCCATAGGGCCACGCATCATTGCCAATCCATGACCATTGTCATCTATGATTCGAATTTTTAGAAAATTTGTCCACTGATCTGGGGCCAGCATTTTCAACAAACCATTGACAACCAGATAAACAGCACTGATCCAGGCCAACCATTCGCCATTTGTTTGTGGCAATACAAATTCAATCATATAAGATTTTCTCCAATTCCTGTGTTGTCTCCAAGTAGCTTGTTATGATCAGCTCTACCCTTATCTTGAACACATTACAAAAAGCTTTGTGGATCGATATCGACTTGAGCCCGTATATCTCCGCGAGTTTTTGGTCCACTATTTAGCATATCGCGAAGATAATTGTGAAGCTCACTGGCTTTTACCGCCCGAAACAACAATCGAAACCGGTAACGACCGCGAACCTGAGCAATAGGTGCCTCTGCTGGACCCAATACGAGAATTTGTGGATCCGGCTTGCAAGTCAGGCGAATCTCATTGGCATGTTGTTCCGCTTTTTTGCGATCGGTTGATGAAATGACAATACTTGCAAGACGCGAAAACGGCGGCAGGCCGGATGATTTTCGCGCCGCAATCTCGCGTTCATAGAATTGTTCTCTTTCTCCACTGATTATTGCCTTAATTACAGGGTGCTCGGGTTGGAATGTTTGAATCAACCCAACACTTTCCAATCCACTTCGCCCCGCTCTCCCGGTTACCTGAGACAATAATTGAAAAGTTCGTTCCGCAGCACGCGGATCGCCATTTGACAGGCCAATATCCGCATCAACAACACCAACACATGTCATCAAAGGAAAATTGTGTCCTTTTGCCACTAACTGAGTACCAACTACTATATCTGCTTCACCTTTTGCGATTGCATCCAATTCAAGGCGCATCCGTTTTGCTCCACCTGCAATATCTGATGACAATACCATGATGCGTTTTTCCGAAAATAATTCCAGCAGTTCCTCTCCCAGGCGTTCGACACCTGGGCCACAGGCAACAAGATGATCCAGCGTACCGCAATTGGGGCAGGAATCTGGAACAGGCTCATTATGTCCACAATGGTGGCAAACCAGTTTTTGACGAAACCGGTGCTCCACAAGCCAGGCAGAACAATCGTTGCACTCGAAACGATGTCCACAAGCGCGGCACAGAGTTAAGGGCGCATATCCGCGACGATTCAGAAACAAAAGTGATTGCTCACCACGCTCTAACGAACCGGCAATCTCATTTATCAAAACAGGAGACAAAAACTTACCGCGAGGCGGAGGGTCATTTCTCATATCCACTGCTCTTAAATCAGGAAGTGCCGCCTGTTTGTAACGCTCAGCCAAACGGATATACTGATATCGACCCAAATTGGCATTTACCCGACTTTCAATAGAAGGGGTGGCTGAAGACAATATCACCGGTGCTTTGGCAATCGCTCCACGAACCACTGCCATATCACGTGCGTTATAGAAAACCCGGTCTTCCTGCTTGAATGCTGCTTCATGTTCTTCATCAACGATAATCAGGCCCAACTGACAAAATGGCAAATACAAGGCTGATCGGGCACCCACCACCACATGGATTTCACCGGTTGCGATTTGCCGCCACACTTTCTCCCTCATTTTAGGAGTTATATCAGAGTGCCATTGAGCGGGCCGGGTGCCAAATCGCCGATCAAATCGTTCAAGAAATCCAGATGTTAGCGCAATTTCAGGGAGCAAAATAAGTATTTGGCTGCCCCTATTTATCACTTCAGCAATGGCCTCAAAGTATACTTCTGTTTTGCCGGATCCCGTTACACCATCCAACAGGCAGACCGGTGTCCCGCCTTTTCGAATTTGCGCGACTAATATATCGGATGCACTTTTTTGCTCTTCAGATAACTCAGGCTCCGCAAAATTAATATCGGGGATGGAAACGATTGGAGGGGATGGAAACTGGATTTTCGTTAAGCTGCCTTGTTTTACCAGCCCATCAATCACCGATCCGCTTACACCTGCGGCGTGAGACAACCCTGATTTTGTCCACATAAACCCTTCCCGCACCAACTCCAGGACCTTGGCGCGGGCCCCAGTCATGCGTTCAGGTTCTATTCCACTGTATTTCAGTCCTTCCTGAAGACTGGGCGTATTATAGGATGCGGGCGTTCTTAACACCATGCGCAACACCATTCCAGGTGTAGACATCGTATAATTCGCCACCCAATCAATGAAACGCCTCATACTGGGTTGAATAGGTGGACAAATAGGTTTTGCACTTACCTCTCGCAGCTTTGAACTTGATACATTGCCATCTGTGTCACCATCCGGTTTATCCCAGACAACTCCAAATACTTCTCGTGGTCCCAATGGCACAAGAACAATATCACCCGGCGCCAGCGTCATCTGATCACCCACCCTATAGGTATATGGCCGATCAATGGGTATCGGTAACATAACTGGTACTGTTTGTAATTCGGGTATCAGTTTGCTTATGGTCAAAAAAATCTCACAAAATTTCGATTCGCATCACATAGCGTAATGACCTGACACACAATTTGCTATAAGAGTGGCTTTTAAGCAAACAATTATGCCCTATTGAAAGATCGCAAAAACATGAAATTCTTCATTGATACCGCAGATGTGGATGAAATCCGCGAACTTAATGACACCGGCCTGGTGGACGGTGTAACCACAAACCCTTCGCTGATCATGAAATCCGGCCGCGACATTATGGAAGTGACCAAAGAAATCTGTTCGATCGTCGACGGCCCGGTATCTGCCGAAGTGACCGCCATAAATTATAATGGCATGATTGATGAGGCCAAGGTTCTGGCAGAAATTGCCAATAATATTTGCATCAAGCTGCCACTAACAATGGAAGGCCTCAAAGCCTGTAAAACATTGAGCGAGCGGGGCCAGCAAACCAATGTCACATTGTGTTTTTCAGCCAATCAGGCGTTATTGGCTGCCAAGGCTGGCGCTACATATATTTCACCTTTTGTCGGCAGACTTGATGATTTGGGTCAGAATGGCATGGAGGTGATCGAAGAAATTCGCACGATTTATGACAATTATGATTT
>JAAENI010000226.1 GCA_024224595.1 Hyphomicrobiales bacterium | reverse complement strand
CGGCCTGCATGCCTTCATCGCCTCGCAGGTCAGTGTGGCAGCATGTTCGAATCTTGCCCGGTTGAGACAATGGCGGCGTCTGCTACTCATTCAGCCACCTTTTAAGCAACCGGTTGATGCGCACCAGCGTCACGACAATATAAACCGCAATACCGATACCACCGCCCCACAAGGCAACATTGAATGTCAGTTGAATTGCCAGAATGGAAAATACCGGTAAAGTCATGCCGCTTCTGCCTCAAAATAATCGAGTGCCTTTTTCAATTTGGACAAGGTGCGGAACTGGGCCTGTTTGGAATGGCCTTTGAGCAGCTTTGTGTAAGTGGTCGCGTGTATTCTGGCTTCCTGGCATAGATGCGACTGGCTTACTCCGATTTTTTGCCGCCTTGCATCCAGATTTTCAATTGTATCCATGTGACCTTTCCCGTTTGCATTTGTGCGTTTCATATGCAAATCTGATTTGGTGCATATTTGTCAAGTGGGCAATTACAGAAAGACACAAATGAATTACATGCGCATAATCGCCAGCATGGACACCGCCGAGACAGAACAACGCTCGTGGTTAGAGGGAATACT
>JAAENI010000225.1 GCA_024224595.1 Hyphomicrobiales bacterium | reverse complement strand
TCATGAGTTATAAATATATAATATATAATATATAATACTCGATGTTCAAGTTTTTCGGTCTCTGGCAGTAGGTAGTAGGCAGTAAGCAGTAGGCAGTAAGCAGTAAGCAGTAAGCAGTAAGCAGTAAGCAGTAGGCAGTAAGCAGTAGGCAGTAAGCAGTAGGCAGTAAGCAGTAAGCAGAATTTTCAAAAACTTGAAGATTGAGTAATATAACACGGGAGTTAATTACTTACTTTACTCAGTTCCCTTAATTAATTAACGCCAAAATCTCATCATATTCGAAATTGTTCATCAACTGTTCCAGGGCATCAGCCATGGAAACATTATAGGCGCGGATTTGAACAATCACTTCGCTCATTATCTCCATGTCCCCAATTTCGACAGCCTCTTTCAGCGTTACTGCCAAACCCTCGGGAATCGCGGCGATTTCCTCCCGAGTCCAACCCACCCTGGTTTCTTCTTTTGTTTTCTGAATAAACTTTAAAATCTCATCATACTCAAAATTCTCTGCCAGCCGCGCCAGCTCACCGGCAAGTCTCGCATGATGCCCGCGGATCTGCTCAATTACGTTGGAAAGCAAGATAAAATCTGCCCGGCGCGCCGCCTGTTCCAAAGTTTTCAGCCAATCTCCGGGGAGCGCCGCCAGATCCTCCGGCATCAGTGCGCCTTTCTCCCGCATCTTTTCAAAAATCTCATGTTCATTCAGGAGCTTGTGCCTTGGCCGGTCTATGGGAACATCTCCCTCATCAGCGATCTCTACCGGGATATCGAACATAAACACGTTGCCTTTCCCTGCCTTGTTGCTGACCGTTATTTCTCCGCCCATCATACGCACAAACTGCTGGCTGATGGACATGCCCAATCCCATCCCCTGGCTCGATTTTTGCCCGGTGGCCGTTTGCACAAGCCCGTCAAACACGTAGTCCAGTTCCTCAGCCGCAATGTCAACTCCCGTATCCTCAATTTCAAAGGAGAGGAGGGGAGTCAGGCTCTTCACACGTACTGTAATCATCCCTTTATCAGTAAATTTGACCGCATTGTCGAGTATATTAATCAAAACCTGCCGGAGTTTGTTTTCATCAGCGCGGGTATATTGCGGGACATCCTGCTGATGCTCGAATACGAGCTTCAGTCCTTTTTGTTCCGCGCGTAAACGGATCATCTCTTCCAATTCCAAAAGCAGATTATGCAAGTCAAAGGCCACTGGATGCAGTTCACTCCGCCCAGACTCAATTTTGGACAGTTCAAGAATATCATTGATGAGACTCAGCAGACGTGTGCCGCTGCGGTTGATCGTTCCAAGATTTTCCCGTTGTCCGTCGGTGATATTCGGATCTCGAAGCATTAATTGGCTGAATCCCAAAATGGCGTTAAGCGGTGTTCTCAATTCATGGCTCATGTTGGCCATGAACTGGCTTTTGGCCCGATTCGCCTGTTCGGCAATCTGTCTGGCGCAGTCCAGTTCCAGTGCCTGCTGTTGAAGCCGCTGCTGCTGCTCCCGGAGCTTCAAATGCGTTCTTACTCTCAGCAGGACATCCTCTTTTTGCACTGGTTTTGTAATGTAATCCACACCGCCGGCCTTAAATCCCTCTATTTTATCCTCGACTTGGTCCTTGACCGTCATAAAAATGACTGGAATCGATTTTGTCTCCTGGTCCGCTTTCAGGCGCCGACAGACCTCGAATCCGTTCATATCGGGCATCATCACATCCAGCAAAATCAAATCAGGTCGGGAAAATTTTGCCCGTTTCAGACCCATCTCTCCGTCCCGGGCCACAATTGTGTTGAAATCATGCGACGCCAAGTACTCCTCCACAAGTTTGATGTTTGTGGGCTTGTCATCGACGATTAAAATAATATTCCGCAGCGTTGAAACTGGTTCACTCATGATTCGTGCTCCATAAATTGTTCAATTAATGTCAGGATTTGCCGGTCTTCGATCTCCCGGGCCAGGTGGCGCAGGGTGACTGCAAAAGGGCGGTATTGTTCATCCAGGGTTTCCAGATAGCAGGCCCGTTCCCGGATCAGGTTCATACTGCCGAACATGGCCAACTCATATAACGCCTCAAGCTCTTTTTGGGGAGGTGGAACGAGTTCAGCTTCGGAGATCGGTAAGCACAGTTCGGCTTCATCAACAGGGTCGGCTTCATATGTCCATTTAAGATGCAGACGGGTTTCAAGAAAATCAAACAATTGCTGTGTATCAACCGGTTTCGGCAGGAAGCCTTGACAGTCAAGCTTGAGGCTTTGCTCCTGATCCATCTCATATGCATTTGCCGAGACCACCAGAATCGGGGTCTCCTTTAAGTTTGGTATCTGCCGAATCTGCTTCACCGCCTCAAAGCCGTTCATCACCGGCATCACCAGGTCCATCAGAATGATATCGGGCTGAATGGCACACGCTTTGTCCACCCCGTCCTGTCCGTTTTCGGCCAGTGTCACCTCAAAACCGACCAGTTCCAGCAGGTTGAGCAATACCAGTCGATTGCCAGGTTTGTCATCCACAACCAACACCTTAAACGCACTTTTTCTCCTTGAGAAATTAAGAGGGGTGTAACCGGTAATGTTTCCCTTGCGCGCCGGCTTCTCAATGAGGGGTGTCGCTGTCACGGGAAACGCGGCCTCAAACCGGAAGGTCGAACCGTTCCCAAATGTACTTGCCACCTGCAACTGTCCTCCCATCAATTCGGCTAACTGACGACTGATGGCTAACCCTAATCCCGTCCCTTCCACCTGTTGTCGGGCTTCGCCAACTTGCTCAAAAGGGTCAAATATTTTCGTCACCTGCTCCGGCGTCATCCCGATACCGGTGTCGGAAATTGAAAATTGAAGATTGTCATGTTCAACTCTGGTCACTTGAAATGTCACATTTCCCCCGGTGTCGGTAAACTTGACCGCATTTCCCAACAGGTTGAGCAACACCTGTCTCAGACGTTTTTCGTCAGTTTCTATACCAGTTGGCAAGGCATTGTCAAATTCGCAGACAAAGCAGATATCTTTCTGACGCGCCCGTATCTGTATAATCCCGACAATGCCGTCCAGGAAATTGCACAGATTGATTTCAGCGGGACAGAGTTCCATTTTACGAGCCTCTATTTTCGAGATGTCCAGGATGTCATTGATCAGGGTCAGCAGATGCGTACCGCTTTGATAAATGATCGCCAGGCCATCCTTGAGCGTAGTTGCGCTCATATCTCTCTGGTGCCCAAGGATTTGGGCATAGCCTAAAATGCTGTTTAAGGGGGTACGCAGCTCATGACTCATGTTGGCCAAAAACATACTTTTGGCTTGATTGGCAGCCTCGGCCAGGTTCTTGGCTTGCTGCAATTCCAGGGTCCGCAACCTTTTCTGCTCGGCCTGGGTTTTCAGTTCGTTAATACGATCAGCCAACGCCCATGACAATAACAGCATGAGAAGAATAACGCCGATGGGATAGCTGTATAGCAAGATCGCATTTGCTGGCAAAATCCCCAATGATGCCAAGGTAGAAGTTGTTCCGGTAATCGCAAAAGTGCTCCATGCTAATAACAGGTAACGCGCCGGGCGGTAACCATGACGCCATGACGTAATTGGAGCAATGACAATGATTGCTATTGCTCCTAATGTCAGCAACTGGATAAATACATTTGTCATGCCTAAATCAGCGATACAGGTTGCTCCGAATGCAACAAACCAACCCGCGCTGAGGATTGTCACCACTCGGTTGAGCTTTGGATGCAGGGTTGGCAATTTTAAAAAATGTGCTGTGAATCGCAAACCGAAAAAAGCGCTCAACGTTCCAAATAACACTGAAACAGGCTCATTCCACTGGGGCGAATTCGGCCAGAGATATTGATAGGCAAATCCTTCGGCACAAAACTCGTTAAGTCCCCAGGAAAGGACGAACAGAACATAACAGAGATAACTTTTGCCCCGAAGCGAGAAAAAAATGAACAAATTATAACAGGCCATAATACACAACGAACCAAAATAAAATCCATACCAGAGTTGTTCACGGGAGATTTGTTCTGCAAATGCCTCGGCTGACCACACACTCATCCGGGTAATAATACCATCAGTATTTTCGATTCGAACGTACAATGTCTGCTCAGTGTGAGGCTGAAGAAAAATTTTAAATACAAACTGCCGGTGAGGCGTATCCCATTCATGG
>JAAENI010000224.1 GCA_024224595.1 Hyphomicrobiales bacterium | reverse complement strand
TTATCAGAAGTCCCTCCACTTTATCGGGGTAAGTCCAAACTGGTGGACGAAGTTTATGACGAGCATAGAAAGAGCCCGAAATTAGAAATCTCCAACAATAGCTACAGTTTCTCTGCCGTTGAGGACACTGGGACGGGCAAAGCGTATTCCAACTTAATTCTGCTGGATTTGGCAATCCTCCAAACTACTGTGCTCCCGTTTGTGATCCATGACTCTGTGCTTTTCAAGAATATCGAGAACGAGGCAGTAGCTCGTCTTGTCGAACTCTATGTTTCTTTCAACCGTCAGACATTTATCGCGATTGACGAGGTACAAAAGTACGGCGCCCAAGCTGAGGCGATTTTAACAAGACAAAAGGTGATACAGCTTTCAAACGAAAACCAACTCTACGAAAAGGATTGGCGAAGCTAGACTTTGAACCAGTTCAAGTGTCACACCTGTCGTGAATGTCTGATTCAAGCAAATCTGATTGAAATTTTCGGACTGCATCAAATGTCCGCAATAGACCGAATTTCCGGTTTTTGGGAAAACAAAACTGGCAACAGTGGGCCATTCTTGCGCATTCATCCCAAAATCATCCATCACGTCCGCGACACGCACTGGAGGTCTTAAGTGGGCTTATTGCCTTCGTCGCCGAAATACAGCATGTAGTGGGCGTGAACGCCAGTTACGGCCCATACCCACCATTTGCCAATCGTACTATTCACAAAAGATTAGATGTAAAGCAGGCATTGGCTGCTGTCGCAATTGCGATGAAGATATGGGTTCAAAACGAGGGAAGTTTAGTATTGCCCGACTTTCGTGGACACCTAAACTAAGGTGCGATGTGCGATGAATTGGGAGTTGGCAACCACCAGTTTCTACGATGGCGTGATGAATTGGAACTATTGGGCAAGGATGCATGTCCTGGTACCGCGGTCACGCGCGATCAGGTGTCCCCTTCAACGCCAAGTGGACAGATTAATGCCGATATTCATATCATTTCCCTCACGAGATTAACTTTACTAATTGTGCTGAAACAACGAATCTGTGATTTTATTACTGAGTGTGTCGTTTTCAAGTGCTGTTGTAAGTTTCGGATACTGACTTCGCATCCCGGCAATGATTTTTTCAACTGGTGCGTCGGTAAACAAGCCTCGATCGTTGATGTACTCCATATGCCGGTCGTCGTTGGCGTTATACTGGTGAAATAATGCGTCATTTTCTCCATCAAAGATCAACGGGCGTACGCCGAAGCGGTCACACATTTCCATGTTAAAAGCGGGCGTTGCCTTGACCCAGCGTTCTTCGAGCCAGAAAGCAGCGTAACCGTGATAGATGAACAGATCGCTGCCCATAAGATTTCTGAGTTTTTCGGTGTTGAGATGATTTCGCACATCGGCAAAACCAACAGCAGTTGGTATCCCGGCTGCACGGGCAAGCGTTGTTATCAGTATAGCTTTTGGAACGCACCAGTTGCTGGGACGCTCCAGGATGGCAGTCGCCATATATTCCTTTTTGTCCAGACTCATCGTATAGGGATCATATCTGATGGTGTCACGAACCAAATCAAACAGTGCAATTGCCTTTTCTTTTTGGGTTGTCAGACCGCAGACTGTATCTTGTGCCAATGATACCACTGCTGGTGCACTGCTTTCGATATAGTAGCCGGGGTCCAGGAAGGCTTGATCGTTTCCATCCATGCTGGATACCTTATTTTGTTGTCATTTGATGAGGTTGCCCTGCTGCGTGATAGTGGCAGAATAATCGGTTCTGCGCTACCCTTCAGACAAGGCAACTGGTGCATCTCCCATTCATTTAATGCAAAAATCGTAATTGCTTACTGACAACGAGTATGCACTTTGTGATGTCACAAAATTTTAATTGCCAATCAATCTGCAAACAATCTGTCCAGTGTGCTTCTGGAAGCCTGCTTGATCAACTGATAGGCGGTTTCAAACCCTTCCACACCGCTGTAATAGGGGTCAGCGATCTCAAGATCATCTCTCATTCCGGCAAATTGGGTAAACAGCAATAACTGTGCTGGCCCATTTGCTCGATTGGCAGATGTGGCGTTGATGATATTGGAGTTATCCATGCCTAATATCAAATCAAATGTGTTGAAATCACGACTTGTGAGTCGTCGGCAGACTTGATGACTGATATTGATGTCGTGATTGGCCGCCGTTTCTATGGAACGCTGATCAGGCGGGTTTCCAATGTGCCAGCCGCCAGTGCCGGCAGAATCGATGGTTAGCTGATCGGCAACGCCGCGTTTTTGGGCTTCGTTTCGAAACACGCCTTCTGCCAGGGGTGAGCGGCAGATGTTGCCCAGGCATATGAACAGAATGGAGGAAATGGGTTCGCTCAATAGGTGATCTCACTTGCTTTTGCCTGATTTCGTTCCCATATTGAATGAGTGAAGAGGGAGCGATGAACAAAATTCTTTATGGCGAAATACTTATGCCTGGCAGCGAAGAAGAACAAGCTGAGCAGGAAAGGAAAATACAAGATGGTTTTTGGCAGACTGTGAAGAAAGCTGCTGGCCGCATTCCGTTTATCGAAGATGTTGCCGCCTGTTATTATTGCATGCTGGATCCTGCTACACCCACCAGGGTTCGCGGGATATTATTGGCGGCACTGGCTTATTTTGTTTTGCCACTGGATCTTGTACCTGATTTTATCGCCGGATTTGGATTTACTGACGACATTGCAGTTCTGGGTGCGGCAATCGCGGCGATCAGGAGCTCGCTAAAGGAGCGCCATTATATTGCTGCGAAAAAGACGCTGGAATCTAATGATTGAAGTCGTTGTCTGAATCAAATACTTATACAATCAAGAGTCTGTTCAAGAATGTTCGGGTTTTTTCCTAATACCTGTAGATCAGTGGAAAAACCTGCGTATTCGAGCCAAAGTCAAATGTATCGATGAGCAAATTGATGGATTTGACGGCAAAACGGCTGTTATCAATGGTTGATGGGAAAAAGTCACCGATGAAGTTGTGCAATATTTCGAAACCATCGGCAAAAAAGGCTACTTGTTACAAAGGCCGCTATTTGCCAATGAACAGTTGCTTTCAATAGCAGGCAACATTCTGCCATTGGAAATGAAGAAAGTACCTGGTTTAAATATGGCAACCCGAGGGTTTTATGGCATTGGAGTGGAAGGTATTTCCAAACCGATGAATTTTGGTAATCTGGCCCGCTCCGCACACGGATTTGGTGCCAGTTTTGTATTTACAGTTGCGCCTGCAAAAAGAATTGGTACGCCAAAATCAGATACTACCCGTTCACAGGATCATTTGCCCTGGTATTCATACAACAGTGTGGAGGAAATGCATCTGCCGGATGAATGCAGGCTGGTTGGTGTTGAATTAACTGAAGACGCCATTGAATTGCCCAGTTTTCGTCACCCCTCTCGTGCAGCTTACGTTTTTGGCCCGGAAGGTGGTTCATTGTCCCCACAAATGATTGAAGCCTGTGAATTTGTAGTGAAAATTCCGATGAGCTTTTGCATCAATGTGGCGATGGCGGGTGTTGTTGTTATGTATGATCGTATGCGTTCAATGGGACGGTTTGCCGAGCGACCGGTGGGGGCTGGCGGACCGATTGAACCGCTAAAACCTCATATCCACGGTAAACCAACTTATTCGGGAGGAAAGCGGATTGGGCAAAGACGCGGACGCGGACGCCGAACATAGCTGTATGTTCCAATGCAATGTAAATATGTCGGCAATGTCAAAATATCGCCCAATTTTTAATGAAACTAATGACTAATCCACAATCTGCCAGGTTGTAGATATTTATAGATGAGCTATCATTAATTCAGGTAGCAGACCGTGGGTCGTCGAGGTGGGCTGTTTGAATTTTGTGATTCTCGCAAAAAAGACAATTTTTGGAAAATTGTTCATGTTTTAGTAAGTACGTTAAAGCATGGTTACAGGATGAGAATAGTGATTCGATATTAACCCAGCAAGATATTGAGCACCGAGTTTCTGATTTACAGAGAAGACAAGATCATGAGAATTTATGATAAAAATCCGTTTTTTGCTACTGTTATGGTCTCAGTTGCCATAATAGCAGCGGCGAGTTTTTGGTTGACAGGTTTTGCATTTGCGCAAAACACAAATCTGATTAAACGCCATAAAGATTGGGGTGCCTACAGCCATCAGGGAACAACAGGAAAGATTTGTTATATCCTGTCGGCACCGGTTAAAAAAGAACCAGCTGAGCGAGATCATGGTGATGTGTACTTTATGCTCTCGCTTCATCCCGGACAAACCGGCAAGGTTGAACCACAGTTTACCGTTGGATATCCCTTTAAGGACGAATCCAAGGTTGCGTTGGTGATCGATGGTAAAATGTTTTCAATGTTTACAGTTGGCAGCAATGCCTGGATGGAAAACCGGACCGAGGAACAACAGGTTATTGAAGCGATGCGAGCCGGGCAGGATATGTCATTATCCGGCTATTCGCGCCGCGGAACCAATACTGTTTACACTTATTCACTGTCGGGCGTGACCGCGTCATTGAACGAAATCAAGACCTGTTCAGGTAGTTGATCGACCCATAATCACTGTCTGTACAGGTTATTGTATTGACCGTTTGATGCACCAATTGTTCCGTTTTGATTTGTCCCGTGGATTTAGACCGCTTCTTGTTTACACGGAATCATTTGACCGTTTATTCACGTTTACTGGCAAGGCATGATTTTCGCCGTGGTCTGGTTGACCACAAGAAAAGCATAACGCTGTCCAGAAAACGTGAATAAACGGTCAAATGATTCC
>JAAENI010000223.1 GCA_024224595.1 Hyphomicrobiales bacterium | reverse complement strand
TATCGGACTCGTGATATCCCCATTTTCACTGCCGATAATGCAGATGGGTTTTGACAGGTATATTGAATTGATTTACGAACAGCCCGAATTGTTTGACCAGTTGATGAAAATAAACGAAGAATTCTGTGTAGAATGGGCAAATGCCCAGGTAGAAGCCGGTGCTACGGCAATTTGCTATTTTGATCCGGCATCTTCTACAACTATTATTCCACGGGATATGTATCTGAAGACTGGCTTTAAGATTGCCAGCCGAACCATTTCCCGCATTAAAGGACCAACAGCAACCCACATGGCATCCGGTCGGTGCCTGCCAATCGTAAATGACATTGCCCAGACAGGAACGGCAATTATCGGAACCAGTATTCTTGAAGATCTGGCACAAATGAAATCTGTTTGCAGGGGCAAACTTACAATACTTGGCAATCTGAATGGCATTGAAATGCGCCGCTGGACCCCCAAACAGGCCGAGAAAGCGGTTAAAGAAGCTATTGCCAAGGCAGGAACCGGCGGAGGTTTTATTTTATCCGATAACCACGGGG
>JAAENI010000222.1 GCA_024224595.1 Hyphomicrobiales bacterium | reverse complement strand
GCAAAGGCATCAATAAAAGAAGCCGCTAAATCATGCGCCTGATTAAGCGAAATTTGAATGATATGCCCTTGATCATTCAAAATGATTTTGCCGGGAATATGGAATGCATCACGGATCATGCGCAACATTCCAAATTTTTGCAGTTTAGCCTCGCAAGAGGCCACGCCATTACGTACCCAGGCGGTCAAGTTGTAGGCCAATTGTCCCAAAAGCAACAACATCTCCTGACCATGGAACGATTTTTTGTTTCGTTTGGTAATCCCCAGACCCTGCTTTGAGCCTTTGAAAGCGGTTTCGACACCGCCGCCACGCAGGTCATAAGCATAAACTGGCAACCAGATTGGGGCGACCGGCATCGGGACAGCGCGTTTGCCCTGTTGAGTCAACCACTGGAGTTGGTCGTTGTTCAGATTGAAAACCAGGATTGTGGTATGCCATTTCCCCTTTTTGCCTCGACAACGCACCGCCAACTGGCGTGTGGACTGATCATACATATGAGGGGATTCTATCCAGGCAGCCTGCCGACGCTGGTCCCGAGGGTCGGTTTGCCAAGTCGAGATGGCAGAAGTCAGTTTTGCAACTCGCTTCCAATGGGTTACTTTAACCAAAAGGAGATTCTTCCGGGTCAACAGCCAGTTGATATCAGCGTCATTGCCGCCGCCGCCATCAATCCGAATGACCGTTTGGTTTCGGAACCCCCGGTTAAGATTCAAGACGGTTTCAGCATCAGTAATCAAACCTTGCAAACTCCGGTTCAATTGTATTTTCCCCTTGTAAAGACGTTCGCTGACAATTTCATCATACAATGTGGCATAAACACGCCCCAATTGACGCCCCCGTTTATTCTTTTGCCTGGCAAAATATCCTTTTTCAACCCCCTCTCCCTGTCTTCCTGCGGGCATGCCGCTCATGTCCACATCCAGCAATTGCAATTCCCGACCATAATGGTGTTGATAGCCAGCCCCATAGCGACGATATATATCTGCCATTGCCTGCTTCATTTGCCTGATATTTTCTGCCTGACAAATGCCCAAAGTGGTACTGACACCAGATT
>JAAENI010000221.1 GCA_024224595.1 Hyphomicrobiales bacterium | reverse complement strand
TTTTGTTTTTAACCTTGCCACTGAACTTGGTCTGTTTGGCACTGTACTTAACTCAAGCAACGGTGTTTTCATTGAAGCCCAGGGAACTGCAGAACTGCTGACCATCTTCAGTGCAAAACTTGTCAGCGATGCTCCCCCGCTAGCTGAAATCAGCAACATTGAAATCACCGAAATTGTGCCAACTATCTGTGAAGAGTTTGAGATAATTCATTCTGCAGATTCACCTGGCACATCGACTATGATTCCTTTTGACAGTGCCACTTGTGATGACTGTCTCGCTGAAATCAATGACCCTGCCGACCGCAGATTTGGCTACCCGTTTACCAACTGCACCAACTGCGGCCCACGATACACAATCATCAAACACATTCCGTATGACAGACCGTTCACATCGATGCATGAATTTGTTATGTGTGAAAAATGCCAGGCAGAGTATGACGATCCAGCCAACCGCAGGTTCCATGCTCAACCAAATGCATGTCCTGATTGTGGTCCGGAAGTCTGGATTGATGGACTGGATTGTGCTGATCCTGTAAAGAAGACTGCTGAGCTGTTGCGAGCTGGAAAAATTGGGGCAATTAAGGGAATCGGTGGATTTCATCTTGCTGTTGATGCAAATAATGAAGCGGCAGTTGCCCGATTGCGACAACGCAAAAACCGTGAAGCCAAACCGCTGGCAATGATGGTCCCGGACCTGGAGTATGCTAAAAAGATGGCTGTTATAACTCCGTCTGATGAGCTGCTTCTAACAGCACTGCAACGACCAATTGTTCTGCTCCCGGAAATTAACGGCCCAGAGCGAGTTGGCCTGATGCTGCCATACACTCCACTGCATCATCTGCTGCTTACTGAATTCGGTGGCCCGCTTGTTATGACCAGCGGCAACCTCAGCGATGAACCAATTGCCATCAGCAATGAAGATGCCAAAACTCGCCTCTCAGATATTGCCGATTTCATGCTTCTGCATAACCGTGATATTGTGACTCGCTGCGATGATTCCGTAGTCCTGGCCACCAAATCTGCCCCACTGTTTTTCCGACGCAGCAGAGGCCATGTCCCCAAGCCGGTAATCCTGGATTCAACCGGCCCTGCTGTTCTTGCCTGTGGCGGCGACCTGAAAAACACACCGTGTCTGCTGAAAGAAAGCAACGCATTTCTTGGTCAGCACATTGGCGATATGGAACATG